>NZ_JBQMTM010000040.1:0-777 GCF_053470325.1 Colwellia sp. MEBiC06753
TAACCTGAGCTGCGCATAAGAAATTGAACTAAATGCCCTTGCGGTGATCAGATCTTTCGACCAAGAAATATAAGATTACCAAGGACAAGGGCATGAACAACTTAGACGCAATTTACGTAGATGTCGATGATTTTTGTTTGTTATTTGAACCTCAATGGCAAGCGCACCTAATTGAAACAGGCGAAAAACAGCGAATTAAACCGTCACACCTAACATCTAGTGAAGTGATGACCATTCTGATTGCCTTTCATCAATCAGGTTACAGAGACTTTAAAACCTACTACACCAAGTTTGTTTGCCAATACTGGCAACACTACTTTCCCGATTTAGTCAGCTATACACGGATGTTGAAATTACTCCAAACTGTCTTACCTGCCTTGTGTAGCTATCTCAAACAACGATTCGATAAGCCTACAGGTATTGCCTTTATAGACTCGACCTCATTAAAAGTTTGTCACAACATGCGTATTCCCCGCCACCAAGTATTTGCTGATGAAGCCAAGCGAGGGCGAGGTACTATGGGTTGGTTTTATGGTTTCAAGCTTCACCTAATCATGAATGATGATGGCGGCTTACTTGCGGTTAAAGTTACCGAAGGCAATGTTGATGACAGAAAACCTGTTCTAGATATGGTCGATAATGTTACTGGCAGCTTGTATGCCGATAAAGGCTATGTCTCAGCGAACTTGAAGGAACAACTGGCCGAGCAAGGTATCGATTTTATTGCGGGTCAGCGAAGTAATATGAAGCGTCAGCCTATTTCGGTTTGGGACAGAG
>NZ_JBQMTM010000041.1:0-774 GCF_053470325.1 Colwellia sp. MEBiC06753
TTGTAACAGTCAAATAAACTTGGAGACTTCTTTAGGCTCTTTTTCTTAATTTCATCTCATATTCTGCTGGTGAGATGTTCCCCAATTTATAATGTCGCCGTTTCTGATTATAAAACGGCTCGATGTAATCAATAATATCAGCCATTGCCTCACGCCTAGTCTGATAACGGCGATAGTTAATTCTTTCTGATTTTAAGCTGCGGAAAAAGCGCTCCGTAACCGCATTATCTAAACAATTTCCAGCACGACTCATACTAGAGACTAATCCGTGTTCTTTCAATGAGCGTTGAAATGCTTCACACGTATATTGCACGCCCTGATCTGAATGGAATAGCACTCCATCAGTTGGCTGTCGTTTATTTACAGCTAAGCGTAATGCGCGTGTTGTTAACTCGCTATTTGGCTTATCTGAGAACGCCCAGCTGATCACCTTGCGAGAGCACAAATCCATAATCACCGCTAAGTACAACCAGCCTTGCTGTGTGCGAATATACGTAATATCGCCAGACCACAACTTGTTTAGTTTTTGTGGATTAAACTGACGATTTAAATAATTAGGTGCAATCACTGATGGTCTACCGCCAGCCGGATATTTATGCTGTTTAGGTCGCTTAGCTACTAAGCCTAGCCGTTTCATCGATGTACGGACACGATGAAGCCCAATATCAAAGCCTAATGCTTGCAACTCACCGTGCATACGTACTTTGCCGTAAGTAGCGTCCATGTCCACATGTATTTGCTTCATCGCAGCATCAAGCTTTACACGCTCAGCAC
>NZ_JBQMTM010000042.1:0-723 GCF_053470325.1 Colwellia sp. MEBiC06753
AAGAAGTGGCTAGTTTAACCTTCGGGAGGACGGTCACCACTTTGTGATTCATGACTGGGGTGAAGTCGTAACAAGGTAACCCTAGGGGAACCTGGGGTTGGATCACCTCCTTATCTTGAAGTAAAACACTTCATGTTGAGTGTTCACACAAATTGCATAGATAACGTATTGAAGAAGACTAACCCTTTACTTATTAAGTAACAGAGGGGCTATAGCTCAGCTGGGAGAGCGCCTGCCTTGCACGCAGGAGGTCAGCAGTTCGATCCTGCTTAGCTCCACCACTACTTACTAAGAACGACAGGTCTGTAGCTCAGCTGGTTAGAGCGCACCCCTGATAAGGGTGAGGTCGGCAGTTCAAGTCTGCCCAGACCTACCAAGTCTTCATAGAGAATGAGAAGCCAAACCTAAGGTATCTGCTAAAGATAAATTACGTTTGGTTTTTACTCTCCGCAAGGAGGGAAATCACGATTTAAGCGAATGCGACTTAAATTGAGCTCTTTAACAATTTGGAAAGCTGATATATATCCCGAGATGATTATTTGATAATTATCTCGAACTGATTACTCTTTGTAAGTAACGAGTGTCGCGCTCATTATTTAAAAACAAAAGTAATCAAACCTGATACAAGACTTCCTTATCTTGTATCAATCTAAATCAAGTGACTCCATCAATCTTACTTTTTAAGTAAATTGACGAGTACGTGAAAATGTCAGTCATACATTC
>NZ_JBQMTM010000043.1:0-721 GCF_053470325.1 Colwellia sp. MEBiC06753
GATTCATGACTGGGGTGAAGTCGTAACAAGGTAACCCTAGGGGAACCTGGGGTTGGATCACCTCCTTATCTTGAAGTAAAACGCTTCATGTTGAGTGTTCACACAAATTGCATAGATAACGAACGTAGAAGAAGTACCCTTTACTGAAAAGTAAATGAGGGGCTATAGCTCAGCTGGGAGAGCGCCTGCCTTGCACGCAGGAGGTCAGCAGTTCGATCCTGCTTAGCTCCACCACTTATTATTTTTAGTACTGGCTCGAACAAAGAGCGCACCCCGCCACGTATGAAAGCGGTGAGGTCGGCCTGTTTTTTTCAAGTCTGCCCAGACCTACCAGCTAGGTAAAGGTGAACGCAAATATAGGTCTGTAGCTCAGCTGGTTAGAGCGCACCCCTGATAAGGGTGAGGTCGGCAGTTCAAGTCTGCCCAGACCTACCAATTTAAGCGATATGCTTCGTTGAATAAACACTCATGTGCTGCTGTGCACACATCGTATTTATTTGCCTTGCCTCTCACTTAAATAGAAACTTCTTCAATAGAGAATGAGAAGCCAAACCTAAGGTATCTGCTAAAGATAAATTACGTTTGGTTTTTTAAACCACGATTTAAGCGAATGCGACTTAAATTGAGCTCTTTAACAATTTGGAAAGCTGATATATATCCCGAGATGATTATTTGATAATTATCTCGAACTGATTACTCTTTGTAAGTAACGAGTGTCGCG
>NZ_JBQMTM010000047.1:0-357 GCF_053470325.1 Colwellia sp. MEBiC06753
ACACGATGAAGCCCAATATCAAAGCCTAATGCTTGCAACTCACCGTGCATACGTACTTTGCCGTAAGTAGCGTCCATGTCCACATGTATTTGCTTCATCGCAGCATCAAGCTTTACACGCTCAGCACCAAATAGGCTTTGGTTTAGCTCGATAATAAAATGAGCTAAACGGTATCGATAAACAACGGCATATTTGCTGAACCTTACTTCCTGCCTTTTTCAGCTTGGCAGCTACTTGCTGCCGTTGCTCATTTCCATAGCGAAAAAGGCTGAAGCTTTTTTTAACAGTGTATTGTCGCTTTGTAGTTGCTTAACTTGTTTCTCTAATTCTTGGATGCGGATTTGCTCTGGTGTTAAG
>NZ_JBQMTM010000048.1:0-335 GCF_053470325.1 Colwellia sp. MEBiC06753
GTTTTGAACAGTTTAGTGTTAACGATTTAGCATTAAACGGGTCAGATAAGTTTGAAAAACTTTTTAAAACTTTTTTCAAAAACTTGTTGACATCGAAACAGGGGTGAGTAGAATACGCATCCGCTCTCAACGACTAAGCCAAGCGCTAACGCTGAGAGATAAACGCCAAACACGAGTGTGATGTTTAGCGTGATTCGAAAGAATCTTTTCTTTAACAATTAGTTATCATGCAATTTGTGTGGACATTCACATGATGTTGATTTTACAAATAAGCTACTTCGGTAGCCAAAATTAACTCAGTGAAGTTCATGCAAAAAAAATACTTTTTTAAGTTT
>NZ_JBQMTM010000049.1:0-328 GCF_053470325.1 Colwellia sp. MEBiC06753
GGGTTGTGAGGCCTTGAGCTAACTGATACTAATTGCCCGTGAGGCTTAACCATACAACACCCAAGTAGTTTTTACTATAAAGTGTGTATGATGACTGACAAGTCAGAAATGAATAACACGTACTTAGAGTACACTTGATTAGATTAGATATATACAGTATTCCGAATTGTGATTTACTTGAACAAGCTTCAGGTAAATAAAAGTTTCGCCTAGCGACAATAGCGTTGTAGAACCACCTGAACCCATGCCGAACTCAGAAGTGAAATGCAACTGCGCCGATGGTAGTGTGGGAGTTCCCATGTGAGAGTAGGACATCGCTAGGCACCTA
>NZ_JBQMTM010000005.1:0-184713 GCF_053470325.1 Colwellia sp. MEBiC06753
GGTATGGCTGAAAGCCTTATCTTAGAGCCCCGGCGGCAAAGAATATTTCCTCGATGTGTGAAGAAACGACCCGCTCGGTACCCTATAAAAAGAAATGCCGCTCACCTTAAGTGAACGGCATTACCGCACTAGCGGGCTTTTTTTACGAAATTTTAACAACTTATGTGTTTGCTGCAACTTGCGGATTAAACAACATTTGCAATACTGAAGAGTAGTAAATTGTAACAAACAGTAAAAGGCGAATAGGTAATGATCGGCAAGCTTAACGTTAAGATGAAACTTATTATACTGGCGACGACACCGCTAGTGGTATTTTTGATCGCTACACTAATTTCCATTTCAATAATGAAAGGGTTAGTAGGGGGGATAAATAGCTTGTACGATGATCGTGTGGTACCGCTAAAACAAATCAAAGTGGTTTCTGATAATTATGCGGTAAATATTGTTGATTATTTTCATAAATACCGTGCTGGCTTAGTGACACAGTCTGAAGTTTTATCGTCAATAAAAGAAGCTAAACAAGTAGCGGATAATCAGTGGCAGCGCTATTTACAAACTCAATTAACACCGAAAGAGCAGCAGCTTGTTAATAGTAGTAATAACAAAATGAAGCCTGTGTTGGCTTTGATCACAAAATATGAACAACTGATTGCCGACAACAAATTTTTAGCAATCGACAGCACCTCATTTAACCAAGAACTTTACTCCACTTTTGATCCTTTAGGTACAACACTTGCCGAATTAATTGATTTACAACTTGATGAGGCGGACAAGTTTAAAAAACAATCAATCGCCCAATACGAAACTACAGAAACATCATTGGTCACGGTGTTGACTATCGTTATTCTGGCGATGGTGGCAATTGCTTGGCTAGTATATCAGTCCATTCATGGCGCACTACAAAACCTACGTAACACCATAGTTAATATTGCGGAAACGGCAAACTTAACACTAAGGGCAGAGGTAAGAAGCAATGATGAAATTGGTCAAACAGCATCAGGCTTTAATCAAATGGTCGATAGGCTCAGTAACTTGGTTAAAGATGTCTCTGATGTAACGGCGACGCTGTCTGCTTCGGCGGAAGAAATGAACGTTATCAGTAGCGAGGTGGCTAATACTGCCACCGAACAAGAGCAGCAAACGACGATGATAGCAACGCCAGTAACAGAAATGAGCGCAGCCATTCAAGAAGTGGCTAACAATGCGACGCGTTCATCTGATAAAGCCAACGAAGCTAATGATCGTGCTGAATTAGGTCAGCAAAAAATTCAGGAAAATATCACTGGCATTAACCAGTTAGCCGATGTGGTCAATAGTAACACCGACTTGATTAACGATCTTAATCAGCAAACTAATGAAATTAATCAGGTGGTATTAATGATCCAAGGTATTGCTGAGCAAACGAATTTACTTGCGTTAAATGCCGCCATTGAAGCCGCGCGTGCTGGAGAGTCTGGTCGTGGTTTTGCCGTGGTTGCTGATGAAGTACGTCAACTTGCCCACAATACGCAAGATTCCACCACCAAAATTAATGAGATGATTACTAAGCTGCAACAGTCAGCGAAAATTGCGGTCGATTCTATGGGCGGTGCCCGAGAAAAATCCAGTGAAAGTGTTGAACATGCTGAAGAATCGTCAAAAGTATTAAATGATATTGTGTTAGCAGTCGTTGAAATAGCTGATATGAATACGCAAGTGTCGGTGGCAACAGAGGAACAAACGACTGTAGCTAATGAAATTAGCCAAAATATTAATGAATTTAGTGACAGTATTTCGGTAGTAGCAAGTAATGCAAATAATAGTGCAATTGCCAGTGCAGATTTGGCGGAGTTGGCAGCGAAATTACAAGGGCAAGTGGAAGTATTTAAGACGAGTTAGTATGTTGCCGCGACTTAACTAATCATTTCATTGCAAAGTAAGTAACCTGTAGATTGCAAATAAGTATAACAAGTGTGAACGCCAACAGGTATTCGTTTTAATCGCTTGTTTTTAATTTGTTACACAGGTTTATTTTTATTTGGTATCAAAGGGTTAAGTAGAAATTCACTTAGGAAAAATAACCCGGCAAAAACACCTAGGTCAATGAACAGCTTTTGGATATTAAATGCGTCATAAAATAAAGAGTACTCAAATGCGAAATAATAAAATATGCCTTTTGATCCCAAATATGCAACTAAAAATGAAATAAAAAAGCTTAACTTAGCCATACTTGACTGGTTATTTTCCATAATAGATTTTCCTTTACTCTGTTAGTCAGCGTCATTTCATACGTCGCTTACAACTTACTACAGATCAATAGGTCGCTTTTCTACCAAGCTTTAGGATATTTTAATTTCTAATAATTTTGACTATGTTATTTAGCTAGATATGAAGTAATGTTTTGCTAAGCAGACTTTATGCTTCGTTGAAGTTTATTAATTTAGCTCGTTGTATTGTTACTGTCTATTTTCATCGTCATTCCTGCGAAAGCAGGAATCTCCATTAGTTTTCAGCTTGATTCAAATAAAGTAGATTCCGCATCAGGTGCGGAATGACGGAAATCTTGAAAGTGGGAAACAAGCGATTTTTTCCCTCTTTCGTGCTGCGGCCACCGCATCAAATGCTGAATGACGGAAGTTATGCAGAGCCTTGAATTTAACTCGAAATGATTAACCCAATAAAAAAGCCTGCTAACCATCAACTGGCTAGCAGGCTTTACTATTTGTCTTAAAAATTAGAACACTTAATCGGCTTTTTTCTTTGCTGTTCTTTTGGCAATTTTCTTCGCTTTTGCTTTTTTCTGCGCATTAGTTTTTTTCACTTTCGCCTTTTTCAGCGGTACACGCGCTTCTTTAAATTTAGGTTTTAATTCTTCAATAACACGACGTGGTAAACGTTCATTTAAATAACGTTCAATTTTACCAATCACTGCCATATCGTGAGCTTCAACTAACGATATTGCTGTACCTTTATTACCCGCGCGGCCTGTACGGCCAATGCGATGTAGGTAAATATCGGCTTTACGTGGCATATCAAAATTTATAACGTGGGTAATATCGTCAATATCAATACCACGCGCAGCAACATCAGTAGCCACTAAGACATTAACATCACCTTTGCGTAGTCTATCAACCGCGCTATTACGCTTGTCTTGTGGCATTTTACCTTCAAGCCAAGCACATGGAACTTCTTCAGCAAATAATTTGCCTGACAAAAACTGTACGGTTTCACGTTTATTAGCAAACACTACGGTACGTTTAACATCTTCTTGCTTTAATATGTTGGCAAGCAATTGAAACTTATGTTGTTTATCATCAGCTAAATGTAGCCACTGATGAATTTTTGCTTTTTCTTTACGTGATGGGTTTGACTCTAAATAAACCGGCTCGTTTAACACTTCTTTGGCGAACCTGATAACGCTAGCGCCTTCTAGTGTTGCAGAGAACAACATGGTTTGTTTACGCCAGCGCGCTTCACCAATAATGCGGTTAATATTTTCAGAAAATCCCATATCTAACATGCGATCGGCTTCATCTAAAATCAGTAATTCAATATCGCGCGCATCAAATTGTTCGTTGTCGATATATTCCAGTAAACGGCCAGGTGTCGCGATTAAAATATCGGTGGTTTCGGTTAAAATTTCTTTGTGGCTACCGTAATTGACCCCACCTGTGATCACGCCAGTTTTAATATTGGTATGCGAGGTTAATAATGCGGACTGCTCGCTAATTTGCAGCGCTAGTTCGCGCGTTGGTGTGAGTACTAACACTCGTGGAAAGCCAGGTTTAGTGCGAGGGTAGTCTAATAAATGTTGAGCTGCTGGTAATAAAAACGCGGCGGTTTTTCCTGTGCCAGTTGGCGCCGAGGCAAGAATATCCTTACCGTCCATCGCTTCTGGTATCACTAATTGCTGGATAGAAGTAGGTTTTTTATAGCCGGCTTTTTGAATGCCGCCCAGTAGTTCTTGGTCTAAATCAAACTGCTCAAACATGGGTATTTTCGTTACTCGCGCACAAAAGATGTGCTGATTATAGTGTTAAAGTGATTAAATGCCTAAAGTTGATTACAAAACCATGTAATAACAATGTATTAAGTTAGTGGCTTAAGCTCGTATATAAAGATAATAAACTAAGGCTATTTAATAAGAATTTTATAGTTACTTGTTAAAGTAATGCGTTAAGCGAATATTTCGTCAATTTCCGCTAGTATTTGTTGGCACCATTGGCTGATGCGCTCGTCAGATTGGTTGTATTGATTGTCTTCATCAAGCGCTAAACCAACAAATTGACTTTTATCGGCAGTCAGTGCTTTTGACGCTTCAAATTCGTAACCTTGATTCGGCCAATAGCCAATGACATGACCGCCTTGCGCTTCAACCACTTCATGCAACATGCCAAGCGCGTCTTGAAACCATTCGGTGTAACCAATTTGATCACCCATACCAAACAGCGCGACAATTTTATTGGAAAAATCGATGCCAGCTAGTTCTTGCCAATGCGACTCCCAATCTTCCTGAAGTTCGCCGTAGTCCCAGGTAGAAATACCTAATATTAGTAAATCGTAATCGGCGATTAAAGACAGTGATACATCTTTAATATTATTGAGCTCAACTAGGTTACAACCGGTATTGTTACCAGTAGCCTGAATAGTTGCCTGAATTTTCTCGGCGGCAATTTCGGTATAACAGGTCGTTGAGCCATAAAATAAGCCAATTTTCATTTATCTTAAGTACTCCAATAACATCATCTGGGAAAAGCCGGCGCGAGTTTAGCAGAAATGTTGCATTATTCGCCAGTATAAACGGTAATTGGTTTGCATTTTTCCAATGAAAACTGTAATTTTACTCGCCACGAACAGGTCTACTATTTTGTCCTTTAAATTTTAAACTGGAATTATTTCATGCAAAAACTGTTTTCTGTGGCCTTGTGTCTTGCCGCTGTTGTTTGTTCATCTTTTACGTTTGCTGAGACCAGCACTCAAGTTCCTGCATCAATAGCAAAGCCTGCTTCGGCTGGTTTTAATGCCAAACAATTAAAAAGCTTGATTGAAAACACGTTAGGATTAAAAGTATTTTCGGCTAAGCAATCTAATATGCCTGGACTAGCTGAGTTAGTAACCGAAGAAGGTTTGTTTTATAGCAGTTATGACGGCAAATACTTTATTCAAGGTAAGTTGTACCAATTAGGTGAAAACGTCGCTAATTTAACTGAAGAGTCATTGGCTGATGTGCGCCTTCAAGGTATGAAAAAATTTGAAGACGATATGATTGTATACCCTGCTAAAGACGAGAAATATGTCGTAACGGTATTTACCGATATTACCTGTGGTTATTGCCGTAAAATGCACAGTCATATGGAAGAGTATAATGACCTTGGTATTACCGTGCGCTATTTAGCTTATCCTCGTGCGGGAGTTTACCAAGCACCGGGTACTTTTAGTAAAGGTTTTGAAGATTTACGCTCTATTTGGTGTAGTGAAAATCCAAATGACGCCATGGATCGAGGTAAATCAGGTTCAAGTATTCCGCGCCGAATTTGTGATAAGCCAGTCGCTGAAAATTTTGACTTTGGTCGTCAAGTAGGGGTAACCGGTACGCCAGCGGTAATATTAGCCAACGGCTTTATGTTCTCAGGTTATCGTGATCCTGAACAGTTACTTAAAATTTTACAAACGCTATAACTAACGTTCATTTTTTACGTTAAGCTTAATTCAAAAAGCCGCAGTTAAGTGCGGCTTTTTATTGTCAGCTTAATGTGACTACTTTTTATGGCAGCAAAATTAAGTGATGCCATTTAGTTGCTCTAGCTATAAGTTGGTGTCGTTATAAACACGATGCTAAAACAACACAATTAAAAATAACATGCAAAAACAAATTCTTAGACGCGAGCCAGTGGCGGATGATCACTTACCGCAACATTTGCACCCAGTTGTGAAACAAATTTTAGCGGCAAGAGGGGTTTCTCATGAAGATGAGTTGGCGTTAACCCTTAAGCAAATGGATGCTGTTAATCAACTTTACGGCTTAGATAAGGGTTGTGAAGTGTTATTTGATGCCATTAAACAAGGCTTTACCATTACCATAGTTGGCGATTTTGACGCTGATGGCGCGACTAGCACTGCGTTAATGATGGAAGCCCTTACCTTGTTAGGTTCAAGCAATCATAATTTTATTGTGCCGAACCGCTTTGAATATGGTTATGGCTTAACCCCAGAAATTGTTGATATTGCCGCCAGTATGGGCACACAATTAATTATTACCGTTGATAACGGCATTAGCTGTTTTCCGGGGATTGAACATGCCAAAGCTTTAGGAATAAAAGTGATTGTAACCGATCACCATTTACCGGGCGAAAAATTACCGCCAGCTGATGCCATTATTAATCCTAATCAGCATGATTGTCAGTTTCCTTCTAAAGCGTTGGCTGGGGTTGGGGTTGCGTTTTATTTTATGTTGGCGATGCGCAAACTATTACGCGATCAAGGTTGGTTTACCGCACGTCATATACCAGAACCAAATTTTGGCCAATTACTTGACCTAGTGGCATTAGGCACAGTGGCTGATGTTGTGCCATTAGATGCTAATAATCGTATTTTAGTTTCACAAGGGTTAAAGCGTATTCGTGCAGGGCATACTCGTCCCGGCATTCAGGCGCTAATTGAAATTGCTAAGCGTAATCAACAAAAGCTTGTTGCCAGTGATTTTGGTTTTGCGCTTGGGCCTCGAATAAATGCAGCAGGGCGCTTAGATGATATGTCGTATGGCATTAATTGTTTGCTAGCCAATGATTTAATGACCGCTAGAACTATGGCAGCAGAGCTTGATGAACTTAATAAGGCCCGTCGTGAAATTGAACAAGGAATGCAATTTGAAGCAGAGCGAGTACTAACTTCACTAAAGTTTCAACAAGACAACTTACCGTATGCCATCGCTTTGTATCAACAAGACTGGCATCAAGGAGTGATCGGTATTGTTGCTGGTCGATTAAAAGAAAAATTTCATCGCCCAAGTATTGTTTTTGCTGCTGGCGAAACTGATGGCAAAGTGCCTGACAGTGAACTGGAAATAAAAGGCTCAGCGCGCTCTATTCCTGGTTTGCATATTCGTGATTTACTCGAACATATCGACAGCCAACACCCAGATATTATTTTAAAGTTTGGTGGTCATGCGATGGCGGCAGGGTTAACCATTAAGGCGTCGAATTTCAACACCTTTAATGAACTGTTTCAGGGCTATGCACAAAAGTGGCTGTCAAAAGAGCAATTAACTGGCGTTATATTATCGGATGGTGAACTTGATAGCGCTTTGATGACTATTGAATTTGCGCAACTGCTGCAAGAAAGTGGCCCTTGGGGGCAGCAATTTCCAGAGCCATTATTCGACGATAGGTTTGAGCTTTTGCAACAGCGGATTGTTGGTGAAAAACATTTAAAGCTAGTGGTGCAAAAAAATGGTGTAGCCTTTGATGCCATTGCCTTTAATGTCGACATCAAACAATGGCCAAATGCGACAGCAAAACAAGTACATTTAGCTTATAAATTAGATATTAATGAATTTAGAGGTAAGCAAAATATTCAACTGATGGTTGAACATCTATCGGCGCTAAATAATAACCATTAACGATTGATGAAATAGCTGATTTTCGCCGTTTATTTAGCCTAGTAATTAAGTTACAATGCCGCACTTTCTGTAGGCTATCTCAATTTTCTCGTTTAATAGAAGAGTTTGTAAGATCAATGTTTGAAGTTAATCCGGTTTTAAACAAAATTAAAGACATTAAAACACGTGCTACCGCGCTTCGGGGGTACCTTTGACTACGATGTCAAAGCAGATCGATTAATTGAAGTTAGCCGAGAATTAGAGTTACCAGAAATTTGGAATGAGCCTGAGCGCGCGCAAGCGCTTGGCAGAGAACGTTCCGCATTAGAAGCTGTAGTAGAAACCATTCAAACATTAGAATCTGGCTGTGAAGACATTGAAGGCTTAGTTGAGTTGGCAATTGAGGCGGAAGATGAAGATACCTTCAATGAAGCTGAAACAGAAGCCAATGACTTGGTTGAATTATTAGAAAAATTAGAATTTCGTCGGATGTTTTCCGGCGAGCAAGATAGCAATGACTGTTACTTAGATATTCAGTCAGGCTCTGGTGGTACTGAAGCGCAAGATTGGGCAGAAATGCTGATGCGCATGTATTTACGCTGGGGTGAAGCGCACGGCTTTAAAACCGAAGTACTAGAAGTCACCGATGGTGATGTTGCTGGTATTAAAGGCTGCACCATTCGCTATAGCGGTGAATATGCTTATGGCTGGTTACGCACAGAAACCGGCGTTCATCGCTTAGTACGTAAATCACCGTTTGATTCCAGTGGTCGCCGTCATACCTCATTTGCTTCAGCATTTGTTTATCCAGAAATTGACGATAATATTGAAATTGACATTAATCCGGCGGATTTACGTATTGATACCTATCGCTCATCGGGTGCTGGAGGACAACACGTTAACACCACCGACTCAGCGATTCGTATTACCCATATTCCAACAGGCGCGGTAGTACAGTGTCAAAATGATCGTTCCCAGCACAAGAATAAAGCAACGGCCATGAAGCTATTGAAAGCGAAACTTTTTGAGCTGGAAATGCAGAAACAAAATGAAAATAAACAAGCATTGGAAGATGGTAAATCTGATATTGGTTGGGGCAGTCAAATTCGTTCATACGTGCTAGATGACAGCCGAATTAAAGATTTACGTACCGGTGTGGAAAATCGTAATACCCAAGCAGTTTTAGATGGTGACTTGGATAAATTCATCGAAGCCTCACTAAAATCAGGCTTGTAATTAAATATTGTTTAACGCGTTGTTATCAAACATAACTTCTGCGTCGAATATGCTCACATAGGCTGCTATGCTGCGCGTATTCTCCTTGAATTGATGCTGATAACTTAGCGTTAATTCAATATTGCTAGTAGTTATTATTAGCGTGATTAAATTTTAGCTACTCTGAATTTTTCAGGGTTATGTAAGGTAAACATTGAGAAATCAAATGACAGATCAAGTGAATCAAGACGAAAACAAATTGATTGCCGAACGTCGCGGCAAATTAGCGCAAATTCGAGAAAACTGTCCGGCTAACGGCCATCCTAATAAGTTTGATCGAAAACACTATGCAGCTGATTTACAAGCTGCACATGGCGAGAAAGATAAAGAAACACTTGAAGCTGAAACTGAACCATACAGCATTGCTGGTCGTGTAATGGCTAAGCGTGGCCCGTTCTTAGTATTACAAGATATGAGCGGTCGTATTCAGGCCTATGCTGATAAAAATGTCCAAAAAGATATTAAAGCACGTTGGGGCGGTGTTTTAGATATTGGTGATATTGTTGGTGTTACAGGTACCTTGCACAAATCTGGCAAAGGTGATTTGTACGTTAATATGGACGAGTACCAATTATTAACTAAGTCATTACGTCCATTGCCGGAAAAATTCCACGGGTTACAAGATACTGAAACTAAGTATCGTCAACGTTATGTTGATTTAATTATCAATGAAGATACCCGTAACACCTTTAAAGTGCGTTCAAAAATTGTTGATGGTATTCGCAAGTTCTTAACTGAACGTGACTTTATGGAAGTTGAAACGCCAATGTTGCAAACCATTCCCGGTGGCGCAACAGCTAAGCCGTTCGTCACGCATCACAATGCCCTTGACGTGCAAATGTTTATGCGTATTGCGCCAGAGCTTTACCTTAAGCGTTTAGTAGTAGGTGGTTTTGAAAAAGTGTTTGAAATTAACCGTAACTTCCGTAACGAAGGGTTATCAACACGTCATAACCCAGAGTTCACTATGATTGAATTCTACCAAGCGTACGCTGATTACCATGACTTAATGAATCTTACCGAAGATATGTTGCGCACGCTTGCGGAAGATGTAATGGGTACATCAATGATCCGCAACACCGTGAAAAACGCCGACGGTGAAGTGGTAGAAGAAAAATTCTATGACTTTGGTCAGCCGTTTACTCGTTTATCTATGGTGGATGCGATTTTAAAATATGCACCTGAAGGCATGGTGACGAGTGATGATGAAGCGGCACTTCGCGATCCGGAAAATAACTTTGATGCCATTAAAGCATTAGCGAAAAAAGCCCATGTTAAAGAAGGTGATGCCGCAAAAGTATGGGGCCCAGGTAAATACATCTGCGAAATCTTTGAAGAATTAGCTGAGCATCAATTAGATCAACCTACGTTTATCACTGAGTATCCGTGGGAAGTATCACCACTAGCACGTCGTAATGATGAAAATCCATTTATTACCGATCGTTTTGAGTTCTTTGTTGGTGGTCGCGAATTAGCTAATGGTTTCTCTGAGCTTAATGACGCTGAAGACCAAGCAGAGCGCTTCCGTAAACAAGTGGAAGAAAAAGATGCTGGTGATGATGAAGCTATGCACTTCGATGAAGATTACATTACTGCTTTAGAGTTTGGTTTACCGCCAACTGCAGGTGAAGGTATTGGTATTGATCGTTTAGTCATGTTATTTACCGATTCACCAACGATTAAAGATGTTATTTTGTTCCCGCATATGCGTCCAATCGCAGAATAAGCGCTTAATAATCTTGATTGAAAAAGCACCTTAGGGTGCTTTTTTTTTCAATTAAAATAAATGTAAATCAACTAAATAGCATGTTAAATTAGTGAAGTTAAGTTTCACTTTTTGCAAAGGAATTGCACATGCGATATGCATTGTTAGCTGCTAGCTTTTTGTGCCCGTTGATATACTCTGCGTGTTCAGTCGCCGCCGTTACCAATCAAACCTCCGAATTATCTAAGCATATTTCCACGATAGTTGGCGCGATTCCGACAGAGCGCGTTCCCCCAAAATATCCTACAACAGAAGCTCGACGTGGCTATGATGGTTGGGTGCAACTGAGCTTTATTGTTGAGCCAGATGGCGCTACCAGTAATATTATTGTAGAGGACTCTTCTGGGCGTAAAGGCTTTGAAAAGGAAGCGGTTAAGGCGGTTAAACAATGGCAATATCAGCCGGCATTAGACAATGGTCAGCCTATTCAACAGTGTGAGAATTCGGTGCAGCTAGACTTTAAAATGCACCGTAAAAGCAAAGGGGTTACGCGACGATTTTATCAAGTTTATCAAGAGTTAACGCAGGCGATTGCGCAAAAAGATCAAACTTTGGCTAAAGATAAAGCAGAAGTGCTGCGTAACTATGAAATTTATAGTCAATCAGAAAGTTACTTTTTATATGCAACGTTAGCGGAATATTATCAATTTATTGGTGATAGTAAGTTGCAACTTGAGAGTCTAGAGAATGCCTTTCGTTTTAGTGGTGCCAGCCGCTATTTGAAATTACTTGGCAAGTTAAGTACTGAAGAAGGCGTTAAAATTGAACGAGCTACGCAAAAAGCTAATGAAACTCTGCAAAGTGCAGGTAAGCGTATACCTGCGATTCAAAGAGATATGCCATTAGAGAAAAAGCTGAACGGTTTACTACATGCTATGCTGATGTTGTACCTTGGCGAAAGCGATATTAATAAAGCGCTGCAAGCAGCAAAGTATCTACAGTTATTATCAGTTAATAGTGAACATCATGCCGTTTATCACAAACAAGAACTGTCTTTAATTCGATTTATTGAAAGCGATCAACAACTAGTAACCAATGGCAAAATAACTGAACGTGGCTTTTGGCAACATCGGCTATTACGGTCAAGTTTTGGTTTTAGCCATGTTAACGGTAACTTATCTCGTTTGGATGTGCGTTGTCAGAACTCCCGTCATTTATATACTTTTAGCGAACAATCGCAATGGACAATTCCAGACACTTGGCAATCTTGTAACCTGTATGTTTTTGGTGAACAAGGTGCAAGTTTTGAGTTGCTGGAAGTTAATTAAGCCAGTGATTTAAGTGGGTGGTTTAAGTTAGCCGTTTAATTTAGCTGAAAATAAATTAAAAAATTTGGTAATAAATTTAATAGTTCTGTGACTAATCAATTGAATAAACATTAAGTTCAAGCTGGCTTAAAGCTGAGCTAAACAGTGAACTAAACAAATTGAGGGATTAATCATGGAACTACTAACTACTGCAATGACAATATTTACCATAGTTTCTGCTATTGCATTTTTAGCTTTTTTAGATAAAAAATTTACCTTAGGGTTAAGTGACAGTGCTGGGAATTGGCACAATTGGGGAATGGGGCAGACTCTGTCAAATTCTGAAATTAGTTGTTATGGCTATGAAGCCAGAGATCAGGAAATTTTAGCGCTTAAAGCTAGAATTGAAGTGTTGGAAAAAATAGTGACGGATCCTGCCGAGCAATTAAAGCAACAAATCGATCGTTTGTAGCGTGATAACAAAAGCTGCCAAAGCGATTTGTTTATAGCAGCACATTTCGATGTGTTGTTATACTTAGGGGCTGTTGAACTTTGTTTAAAATTTGTGCTGAGTGATAAAATGTCGGTAATCAAGGCAAAAACTCTGAAGTTTAGTGAACTCAACGATGAGTTTTTAACGAGGAGTATCGTCATTTTAGCCTCAGTCCTTCGGGCAATCGCTATTTTTTAATACTAGCGGCATTAGCATTCGCTCATTTGGAATAACCAAACTTCACTCACGCTGCTTTGCTATTATCAAAAATAGCGTATTGCAGAAAATACAAACAAAGAACAACAGATCCTCGCTATAAAATGCCAAGTTTTTTCAATTGGGCTTTGGCAATGTCTATACGCTTGGCCTGAAGTTGCTTGAATGTTGGCATCTCAAGATTTAATGCAAAGTAATAACTATTATCAGCAGTTTTTACCATGCCAACATACCACCCAATGGCTGAATCTTTGGAAAGTGGTCCGCCGCCAGTTTTGGCAAATAATTGATATTCGTCGGTAGACTCAACCAGCATTACTTGTTTAAACAGCATTAGTGTTTGTCCTTTAATCGCTAGTTGCTGCTCAAATAAACGTTGTAAAAAGTTCACTTGCTCGACGGCTGAAATGCTTAAACTGCCATTTAGCCAGAAATTATCAATTCCCGAGCTAATATCCTGATTGCCGTAATTAAAACTTGTCAGGTAACTTGCCATAGTTTGATTGCCAATTGTCGCGGCGAGTTGTTGGTATATTGGCACTGCTGAATGTTGAAAAGCTGGTCGAATAGTTAATGGGGTTTGGTACCAAATTGCAGGCCACCAAGTTTGTACTGGATATTGGTTAATATCGAAGCTCAGTGGTTGCTCAAGAGATTGAATCGCCCCACTATCAATCGCATTAAGGTATTGGCAACTTTGAATGTAGAATAGGGGGTATATCGCCGCTTAGCGCGATCTTGATTAATAATAGTGTACTGGTTGGTACTGGCCGCTTTAACAACAAAAGTGCAATTGGCGTGGCATTCGTTTTCGGTTGCCTGCACATTGATGTTCACTAGCGTTAACATGCCAACACAGAAAGTTAATATAAGGGCGTTAATGGTCAATTTATCTTCCTTGAAGGACTAAGTGTGAATGTTAAATAAGCGCTTAACTAGTCGGTTTCCAGCGTTTATTGTCTATAAAAGTCAAAAGCGCCAATTCGGCGCTTTATCGTAACCTTACTCAGCTAGTAAAATATTAGTGATCGTGACCACAGCCACCTTCGCCATGCACATGGCCGTGGGCTAATTCATCTTCGGTAGCCGCTCGCACATCTAAAATTTCTACTTCAAAATGTAAGTCTAAGCCGGCTAATGGGTGGTTACCATCAACGGTAATTTCATCGTCGGTAACATCTATAACAATAACTGTTTGTTCACCTTCGTCAGTGGTCGCACGTAATTGTGAGCCAACATGAAGTTCTTCTATGCCTTCAAACATAGCTTTTGGTACTGATTGGACAAAACCGTCGTGACGTTCGCCATAGGCTTCTGCAGCTTCGACGTTGACTTCAAAACTATCACCTTTCGCACGGCCTTCTAATGCTTTTTCTAATCCAGGAATAAGATAGCCAGTGCCTTGAATAATTGCTAAAGGCTGGTGATCATAAGAGCTGTCAATGAGTGTGCCTTCACTGTCAGATACAGCATAGTGAAGTTTTACCACGACGTTATTTGAAATTTTCATATTAATCCTAGTAGTTATTTTGAAGATCAGTTTGAATGTTAATTAGTTTGTTGATTAATGTATGGCAGCGGAGATATACGAAGTGATGCGTTTTCTAACCCTTTTACTCGTATATTATCTTCAGACGTTAAATCGTTTGCGATAACGGCTTGAAGGTAAGCTTTGCCATTGCTTGCTTGATAATAACTTAACACATCACCAGCACTGCGCCAATTTTCACCTAGCTGCTTTTCAAGCGCTAAATCTTCAGGTAATTCAACATCGCTTTGACCAATTAATAGTGCCATCATCTTTTTGTTTTTGCCTAGATACTGCATGCGGGCGACAGTTTCTTGGCCTAAGTAGCAGCCTTTGGTAAAGCTAATGCCATGAATTTTATCTAGATTAAGCATTTGTGGTACATATTGCTGTACGGCTGACTCGCTAAGTGTCGGAAAGCCTTCGGTGATTTCCAATAATTGCCAAATTAGTGGATTAAGGTTTGGCGCTGTGATTTTTGCCAAACAATTGTCGACGCTAGTAACGTCGCCAATAACTAAATAGCGGCAGATATCACCGGCTAAGTATGCGATTGAAAGTGTATCGTTATGAACAACTGGAGTGAGCTCATCAGGTAATGCGCCAATAACGTTTTTTAGCTGCTGAGCACTTTGTTTTCCAACAATACAAGCAAAGGTTAAATCACTGGCTTGGTTAATTTCTACTTTGGCAAATACGCCGAACTTCTTAAGTTCTGCTAATGATTGACCAATGGTTGCCGCTGGCTGAAGTAATAATAAGGCATTTTGTCGTTGGATTAATCGAAAGACCGATAACACTTTGCCTTTGGCATCACAATGGGCGCCGTGCTGTAAGTTGTGCTCAGTTTGCGCATTTACATCACAAGTCACTTGGCCTTGCAGGTACTTTTGTTGTTCCTCACCGATAAGGCTAATTGCACTAAAACTTGTTAAACGAAGGGTAAACTCATCAGGAAGCTCAGAGATATCTGGTAACGCAGTAGTCATGGTGTTTTTGGCTTTATTTAGTACGGTTTAGTTATGCCTTAGAAGTATAGGCAATTTTAAAAATATCAAGTCAATAGTGCGCATTTGTTTGTGAAATTGTTAGAATATGCCTAGATTTAGTCATTAGGAAAATATATGTCATTAGCTAAAAATAAGGCGCGCTTAAAATGGGCTTGTCGCCGTGGTATGTTGGAATTAGATGTTTTATTTATGCCTTTTGTTGATGAGGCATACGAACACTTAACTGAACAACAACAAATAGAGTTTGAACGGTTACTGACATGTGATGATCCTGAACTATTTGCTTGGTTTATGGGGCATGAAACGTGTGAAGACAAAGCACTCAACGAAATTGTTCAAATCATTCTTAACCGCGTCAAAGTGTGATATTCGTTATACGCCACTGAATATAAACCGAGCATTCTTTGGAATTTGTTTATTAATAGTGGCGTTTTATTCATTGGTAAGTGTGGTTGAAACTGCCAGCGAACTTTGGCAATCAATTTTGGTACTTGTAGCGTTAAGCGCTATTGTCGTTTACTACTTTCGCCACTGGCTGTTTATGGCAGGTGAACTGCAATTAACAGTAGCTTTGCCAGAACAAACAGTAAGCTTCTCCAATCAAACGTATTGTTTAACCACACAAAGTAGACAAAGTTTCCTTGGTTTTTGGTTGACCTTAGTACCTACTGAACATTCAGGGTCAACTCACTCTCCATCAGCAAAACAATATTTATTTATCCCGATTACCCAACTTAACAGGCAGGCGATTTCATCGTTAAGCCTGTTAGTTAAAGGGGCTTGTTAGCGCAAGCTACTTACTAACTAAGCTTACCTTTAGCTAAAGCTGCATAGGCGATAAAATGGTACTTGAAGATTGCTCAAGGGTTTCAGGGTAGTCAAGCGTGTAATGTAAGCCGCGGCTTTCTTTACGCTGCATTGCACATTTTATTATTAGCTCTGCTACTTGAACTAAATTACGTAACTCAAGCAAGTTATTACTGACGCGGAAATGGCGGTAATAATCATCAATTTCACGTTGTAGTAATTCTACGCGGTGCAATGCTCGCTCTAAGCGTTTAGTGGTACGGACAATACCGACGTAGTCCCACATAAATAATCTAAGCTCATGCCAGTTATGCTGAATAACCACTTCTTCGTCTGAGTCTGTAACTCGGCTTTCATCCCAAGTAGGTAACTTGATGTACTTTTTATTGGTGGTTAAGGTTTCAGTAATATCTTGTGCTGCTGCTCTTGCGAACACTAAACATTCCAGTAATGAATTACTGGCCATGCGGTTTGCGCCGTGCAGACCTGTGTAAGCAACTTCGCCAATGGCATAGAGGTTTTCAACATCCGTCCTGCCGCGTTTATCTATCATAACCCCGCCACAGGTATAATGGGCTGCAGGTACCACAGGAATTGGTTCTTGGGTCATGTCGATGCCAAGCGATAAGGTTTTTTGATAGATTGTTGGAAAATGTTGTTTGATAAAATCAGCAGGCTTATGACTGATATCTAGGTACATGCAGTCGGCGCCTAAACGCTTCATTTCAAAATCGATAGCGCGAGCTACAATATCGCGCGGTGCAAGTTCAGCTCGCTCATCAAACTCGGGCATAAAGCGGCTGCCATTTGGTCGACGAAGTATGGCGCCTTCACCACGCAGTGCTTCAGTGATCAAGAAGGTGCCCGCATTTGGATGAAACAGGCAAGTTGGGTGGAATTGATTAAACTCCATATTTGCGACTCGACAGCCGGCACGCCATGCCATGGCAATACCGTCACCACTGGCAACATCAGGATTTGAAGTATATTGATAAACTTTACTGGCGCCACCGGTGGCTAAAATGGTCTTTCTGGCGTGAATCGCTTCTACTTTTTCACTGTTGCGGTTCCAGATATAAGCACCGATACATTCATTCGCTCCAGCTTCATTCGTTTGATTGATTAAATCAATGGCGTTGTAGCGTTCAAATATACGAATACGATTATGCTGCTTAATTTTTGAAACTAAGGTTTCTTGTACGGCCTGACCGGTTGCATCCGCTGCGTGCAATATACGGCGATGACTATGGCCACCTTCACGGGTTAAATGATATTTAGCTTCGCCATTGTTGTCTGCTTCTTGGTCAAAGTTAACCCCTTGCTCAATTAACCATTCTAGGCAGGCTTTGGCATTTTCAGCGGTAAACTGCACAACACCTTGTTCACAAAGCCCTGCACCGGCAATTAAGGTGTCTTCGACATGAGAGGCTATGCTGTCGTTTTCATCAAATACAGCGGCAATACCGCCTTGGGCATAAAAGGTT
This sequence comes from Colwellia sp. MEBiC06753, assembly GCF_053470325.1. Lineage (NCBI taxonomy): Bacteria > Pseudomonadati > Pseudomonadota > Gammaproteobacteria > Alteromonadales > Colwelliaceae > Colwellia > Colwellia sp. MEBiC06753. Next base: position 17,402 of record NZ_JBQMTM010000005.1, read on the forward strand.
GAGCCTTCATTAATTGGTCCTTTGCTGAGCACAATGACATCGGCGTGTTTTGCCAGATGCAACGCCAAGGTTAAACCTGCTGCGCCGCTGCCAACAATTAAAACGTCACAATTGTGTTGTTTGCTCATGAGGGTTCCTAATGTACTCAGTTATATTGATATTCTTTGCCAGTTAACGCCTAAATACGTGTAAAAATAGCAAGATTCAGTTAATCTAAAGAAGTCTGAATTTTAACGTGTTAAATCTGTTGGGAATAGTCATAACTGTGTGTTATTCCATTAATTGACATTTTTTTTCATATTTTTTCGAACTTTATTTGATCTTTAAAGTCATAACAGTTGCGTTTGTTTTGAGCCAAATGTTTGTAGAAGTAGTTTTTTAGGAGATATGGCTCACATGAGCGAACAGGTAATCGACCAGGAATTGGTCGAGAGAGTACAACGAGGAGACAAAGGAGCTTTTGACTTGTTGGTAAAAAAATACCAACATAAAGTTTCCAGCTTGGTGGGACGTTACGTTAAAAACCAAGCTGATGTGCCTGACATTGTACAAGAAGCATTTATCAAAGCGTATCGCGCACTACCTAACTTTAGAGGTGAAAGTGCGTTTTATACTTGGCTTTACCGAATTGCGGTAAACTGTGCGAAAAATCATATGGTTGCCAGCGGAAGAAAGCCCCCAAGTAGTGATGTAGAAGTTGAAGATGCAGAGTTTTATGAAGGTGGTGATGCACTGAGAGAAAATGCTTCTCCAGAACGTATGCTACTAACAGATGAAATTAAACGAATTGTTTTTGAAACAATGGAACAATTACCCGAAGAATTACGTTTAGCAATTAATTTCAGGGAAATTGAAGGGTTAAGCTACGAAGAAATTGCCACGATTATGGACTGTCCTGTTGGTACGGTTCGCTCAAGAATTTTTAGAGCACGTGATGCCATTGATAAGAAAATTAACCCATTAATTCAGCGCTAAAAAGAAAGGTATTTTTATGATTGAAAATAAGTTTGAAACCGTCTCTGGCTTGATGGACAACAATCCCCAAGACGTCGAAAAACTTGAAAGTGTTGTTAATGAACAAGACTTAGCTCAGCGCTGGGAGAATTATCACTTAATTGGTGATGTGTTACGTGATGATGTGCCACAAGCTATTCAGTTAGACCTATCTGAGCAAATTGCCCAAGCCATTGCTGATGAACCGACGGTACTGGCACCAAAACGTAGCAACTTATTGAATTCAGTCAAAGGTAAAGTGGTACAATTTGCTAAGCCGTTTGGACAGGTAGCAATTGCAGCTTCTGCTGCTGGCTTAATGATTTTAGGCGTGCAAACCTCAAATGTTGCCGATAACGATAGCGTTATTCCAAGTCAACAGATAGTTCAAACCGTACCGTTTGCAGGTGTTGCCGATCCGGTAAGCTTAAATTATCAAACGCCAAGCCGAGCCGCACAACAACAAGCATACATTGAGCAACAACGTCGTTTTCAAGCGTTGTTAGCTGATCATAATCAGCAGGTTAAATTAAGTTCGGTTGCTAAAACAGATGTTGATTCCCAAGTGCCAACCAACGAGAATGATGCAACAACCGAAAAGGCTGAAGACAAGTTTAAATGAAATTAATTAGTAGTTTGCTATTGCTGTTAAGTGCCAGCTTTTCAGCAGTAGCAGTGGAAAGTGAGCAAGCGGAGTCTTGGCTCAAGCGTTTATCCCAGTCCTTAAATACCCTAAATTTTAATACTTCTTTTGTTGTTGTAAAAAATAATCAGGCAGAGCCTTATCACTGGTTTCATGGTATTGACCAGGATAATGTCTCATTAGAAATATTGTCTCTACTTAACGGGCCAAGACGTGACGTGCTGCGCAAAGGCAATATCGTTAGTTATATTGAGCCTGAATTACCGCCATATTCAGTAAATGCTAATCAAATTAGTGGTCCAATCCCTGCAATTTTTAGTCAAGATGTGACTTCATTATTAGATAATTATGAGTTTATTTCGGTTGGGCGTAGTCGAATTTTAGGTAAGTCGGCGCAATTAATTCGAATTGTATCTCGTGATGGTCACCGCTTTGGTCATTGGCTTTGGTTAGACATGGAATCTGGCTTGCCATTAAAGCTAGCGCTAATTACCAGAACCGGCCAGTTATTAGAGCAAATTCAATTTACTCACTTAGATATTACCGAGCAACCATCTGAAAGTTTAAAGCAGCTGTCTGATGCAGAGTTACCGCAAGTTGTGCATGTGCCCAATATGGATCTGCAAGACTTTTCTTGGCAGGTGAATTGGTTGCCAGCTGGTTTTGAACGAGTACAGGCCATTCGTCATCGTATTGTCCATACCAAACAGCCAGTTGAGTCGATGTTATTTAATGACGGTTTAGTCGATATTTCTGTGTATGTTAATGGCAGCAATGAAAAGCAACGACCAGTTGAGTTTGTGATGGACGGTGCTACTGTTGTGCTCAATCAAGTGGTTAATGGCTTTGAAATCAGTGTGGTTGGAAAAATACCGTCGAATACCGCAAAAGCTATTGCCGACTCTGTTAGTTTCTCAGTGTCAGGCGTTAGATAGGCGTTAGGTTTACTATGGATGAACAAGCTCAAGTTATCGCGATAAACCAAGGCAGCGTGATTGTGCAAAGCCGAGTGAAATCGAGCTGCAGTCAATGCCAGCAGGTGGATAACTGTGGCAGCGGTCAGGTAGCAAAAGCATTTCCACAGCCTAAATTGACTCTTGAGATTGAAACATCAGAAACGTTTAATATTGGTGATAACGTCATCATAAGCATTCCTGAACAGCAGTTGTTGTCGGTGGCATGGCGAGTTTATTTATGGCCGATAATTGGCTTGATGCTAGGAGCCAGTTTAGGTCAATACCTAACGTCTACACAGTTTTTCTCTCATGAATGGCCAGCAATGATCATGGCATTATCTGGCGGGGTAATTGGTTTTCTAATGTCTCGACATCAAGTTAATACTAGCCCTCGCCAACAAATGCTATTGCCGACAATTAAACATCTTCTTATTGATAGTCATTTAATTGATTAACTTACCGTCCCAAGCTTAGCTTAACATTTCTCTAGAGATATTTAGTATTGCCAGATTTGTACTAGTCGATTTGTACTAGTTGTTTTGAAGTGTTGATAAAACTAAGCGTAAGTACGGATATTTAACAAGTAAATATAGCCGAGCGCGCCTAAATTAGCTAAAATCTCGCCATTCCAAAATTTGACTCAACTTTTAACAATCCAGTTTATGAAACATATCCGAAATTTTTCCATTATTGCCCACATTGACCATGGTAAATCAACGTTATCTGATCGTTTGATTCAACATTGTGGCGGCTTATCTGATCGTGAAATGGAAGCGCAAGTTTTGGACTCCATGGATTTAGAGCGTGAGCGTGGTATTACCATTAAAGCGCAAAGCGTTACCTTGGACTATAAAGCCAAAGATGGCGAAATTTACCAGTTAAACTTCATTGATACTCCTGGTCATGTTGACTTTTCATATGAAGTGTCTCGTTCATTAGCATCGTGTGAAGGTGCACTATTAGTGGTAGATGCTGGCCAAGGTGTGGAAGCGCAAACGGTAGCAAACTGTTATACCGCCATTGAAATGGACTTAGAAGTTTTACCTATTTTAAATAAAATTGACTTACCACAAGCCGATCCTGAGCGCGTTTGTGAAGAAATTGAAGATATTATTGGTATTGATGCAACAGGTGCTGTGGCGTGTTCAGCGAAAACCGGTTTAGGTATTGAAGATGTACTTGAATGTATCGTTGAAAATATTCCACCGCCAAAAGGCGATCCTGATGCCAACTTACAAGCCCTGATTATTGACTCATGGTTTGATAACTATCAAGGCGTAGTGTCACTTGTTCGCGTAATGAACGGTGAAGTGAATAAAGGCGATAAGATGGTGGTTATGTCGACTGGCCAAACTCACCTTATTGATAAAGTAGGTATTTTTACGCCGAAGCAGAAAGAAACCAATATTTTAAGAACTGGTGAAGTAGGTTTCATTATTGCTGGTATTAAAGAAATTCACGGTGCACCAGTAGGTGATACTATTACCATTGCGAAAAAAGAAGCTGAAAAACCGCTAGCTGGCTTTAAGAAAGCACAGCCGCAAGTTTATGCGGGTATTTTCCCAATTAGCTCTGATGATTATGAAAGCTTTAGGGATGCATTAAATAAGCTCAGCTTAAATGATGCGTCGTTATTTTTTGAGCCAGAAAACTCTTCAGCACTAGGCTTTGGTTTCCGTGTTGGTTTCCTTGGTATGTTGCACATGGAAATTATTCAAGAGCGCTTAGCGCGTGAATATGATCTAGATCTTATTACCACAGCGCCAACAGTAAACTACGAAGTATTAACGACAAAAGGTAACGTTTTGTCGATTGATAACCCTAGTGACTTACCACCAATTAATGAAATTTCAGAAATTCGTGAACCAATTGTTCAGGCGAATATTTTAGTACCACAAGAACACTTAGGGAATGTGATTACCTTGTGTATCGAAAAACGTGGTATTCAAAAAGATATTATTTATCACGGTAAGCAAGTTGCTGTTACTTACGAATTGCCAATGGCAGAAGTGGTAATGGACTTCTTCGATAAACTAAAATCAACCAGTCGCGGTTATGCGTCGTTAGATTACCATTTTGTTCGTTTCCAAGCTTCTGATATGGTAAGAGCGGATGTGATGATCAATGGTGACAGAGTTGATGCCTTGGCCATGATCACTCATCGCTCGAACTCAGTTTCCCGAGGTCGTATGTTAGTGGAGAAATTGCGTGAGCTTATTCACCGTCAAATGTTTGATATAGCCATTCAAGCAGCAATCGGTAATAACATTATCGCCCGTACTACGGTTAAACAATTACGTAAAAACGTAACAGCCAAGTGTTATGGTGGTGATGTATCTCGTAAGAAGAAATTATTGCAGAAGCAAAAAGAAGGTAAGAAACGCATGAAGCAAGTAGGTAATGTTGAAGTGCCTCAAGAAGCGTTCTTAGCTGTACTTAAGTTAGAAAACTAACATTAGAAAGCTAACATTAGAAAGTTAGCATTAAAAAATTAGGATTTACATGGCGGTTTATTTTTCTTTATTTCTGGTTATTATTACGGTTTTAACCGGTATTGTTTGGGTAGCAGATAAATTTTATTTAGCCCCGCAACGCCGTTTAAAGTTAGCTGATGCAATAGCGGAAAGTGGTGAAAGTTTAACGGATAAAGCCAAAGCTGAAATTACAGAGCCTTCTGCGGTTGTTGATACAGCCGTTCAAGTGTTTCCAGTTATTGCGTTTGTACTGATCTTACGTTCATTTTTATATGAACCATTTCAAATTCCATCAGGCTCAATGATGCCGACTTTGCTTGATGGTGACTTTATTCTGGTGAATAAATTCAACTACGGTTTAAAAGATCCTGTAGCGCGCAATAAGTTTGTTGATATTGGCTTGCCCGAGCGTGGTGATGTGGTGGTGTTTAAATACCCTGTGGAACCGACCATTGACTATATTAAACGCGTTATCGGTTTACCAGGCGATCGGGTGATTTATCGTAATAAGTCGCTTTACATTAAGCCTGCTTGTCAGCCAACTGACGACGTATGTCCTGAATTTGAACAAGTTATTCAAGAGTTTGAAGCGAAAGGTGAATACCTAGATGGTGATTTTGAGCTAAGTCGATATACCTCAAAAATGCCAAACAAAACCCATCAAATTCTGGTGAATGACAATATCTTGCCACGTACTAACCATTATTTTAATCAGCCGGGTACGCAGCGTGATGAGTTTGTTGTCCCTCAAGGTCATTATTTTGTGATGGGTGACAATCGTGATAATAGCCTTGATGGTCGATTCTGGGGCTTTGTGCCAGAAGAAAACCTAGTGGGTGAAGCCGTAGCTATTTGGATGAGTTTTGGCTTTGAGCGTGATGAAAACAGCTGGATGCCTGAGTGGATGCCAAGCTGGGTGCCAACTTCAGTAAGATTCTCGCGCATTGGTGGTATTGAGTAGTGATCAGAAATACGCCTGAAGCCTTAGCGCGATTGAGTCAGCGCTTAGGCTATCAGTTTAAGAATTCGCAATTATTACTACAAGCGTTAACCCACCGCAGTGCCAAGGGTATGCATAATGAGCGTCTAGAGTTTTTGGGTGATTCAATTCTAGGCTTTGTCATTGCCGAACAGCTTTATGGGCAATTCCCTAAAGAAAGCGAGGGCGATCTTACCCGAATGCGCTCAAGTTTAGTGCGTGGGGTAACCCTAGCTGAAATGGCGCGGGACTTTAAATTAGGTGAGCACCTTATTCTTGGTCCAGGTGAAAAGAAAAGTGGCGGACATCGTCGTGATTCCATTTTAGAAGATGCTGTTGAGGCGATTATTGGTGCCATCTATTTAGATGCCGATATGTCTGTATGCAAAGAGCTCATTTTAAAATGGTTTAAACCGCGTCTAGCCCAAATGAAACCGGGTATTGCGCAAAAAGATCCTAAAACTCGATTACAAGAGTATTTACAGGCTAGAAAAATAGCCTTGCCTAATTATGAAGTGATAGACATAAAAGGTCAGTCACATAATCAAGAATTTACCATTAAGTGCACGACTGATATCACCACAGATGAAATCGTTACTAAAGGGACTAGTCGACGTAAAGCTGAACAAGCTGCGGCAGAGCGGGTATTGGAGATAATTTCAGATGAGCAAAAATAATCCGCATTGTGGCTTAGTGGCCTTAGTTGGCCGACCTAATGTTGGTAAGTCAACGCTGTTAAATGCTTTACTAGGTCAAAAAATTAGTATTACTTCACGTAAGCCACAAACTACGCGACACCGTATTTTAGGTATTTTGACTGAAGATAACTGTCAGGCTGTTTTAGTTGATACTCCTGGTTTGCATAGCGATGAGAAAAAAGCGATCAACCGCTTAATGAATCGCGCCGCCAGTAGCTCAATATCAGAAGTGGAATTAATTGTCTTTTTAGTGGAAGGTACTCACTGGACAGCTGATGATGAAATGGTATTAACCAAAATCAAACAAAGTGGCGTGCCGTGCGTATTGGCGATCAATAAAGTTGATAACGTTCAGTCAAAAGAAGAGTTATTGCCACATTTGGAAAAATTAGGGGCAATGCATACTTTTCAGGAAATTATTCCAATTTCGGCGACTAAAGGTGATAACGTCGATAAAATTAAGGCGTTATGTCTAGCAGCATTACCTGAAAGCGATTTTTGGTTCCCAGAAGATTATATTACCGATAGATCAAGCCGATTTATGGCGTCTGAAATTATCCGCGAAAAGTTAATGCGTTTTACTGGTGATGAATTGCCTTATTCAACTACGGTTGAAATAGAACAATTTAAACAAGATGAAAAGGGCATATTACATATTAACGCACTGGTACTGGTTGAACGTAGCAGTCAAAAACGTATGGTTATTGGTAACAAAGGCGAGAAGCTTAAAACAATTGGCCAGGAAGCACGCCGTGATATGCAGGCATTATTTGGCCAACAAGTGTTTCTGGAAACTTGGGTCAAAGTTAAAGCCGGTTGGGCTGATGATGAAAGAGCATTACGTAGCTTAGGCTATGGTGATGATTACTCAGGTTAAGCATTTGCTCAGCCTGATCCTGATTTAGGTACGGAAACGTGATTACCGAACCACAACCTGCATTTTTACTGCATAGTCGTCCTTATCAAGATCACAAACAGTTAGTTGAATTCTTTACCCCGATTGACGGCAAAGTAGCGGCGGTTGTTTATGTTGGTAAATCATTGAAGTCCAATAAAAAACCGCTACTACAACCTTTTCTACCGCTAACCATTCAAATAAAAGGTCAGCACCAACTTAAAACCTTACAAACGATAGAAGCTCAGGGTAAATCCTTGGCATTAGTTGCCAACAACTTATATTGTGGGTTTTATATTAATGAGTTATTGGTGCGTCTATTACCTGAACTTATTCCTTGCGAGTCATTATTTCAGCTCTACCAGCAATTAATTAAGCGCTTAGTAACCGAAGTTCATGTGGAGCCCTTGCTTAGGGAATTTGAATTGGCGTTGCTGACGGAGTTAGGAATAGGCTTGAATTTTGAGCAATTAGAATCGTGCCAAGGGAGTTATGTCAGCTTTAATATGGAACATGGCTTTGAGCAGTCAGCAGGCCGTAGTGAAAGTTATTTGAAGTCAGATTTATTAGCGTTTGCGGAAAATCAACTACAGCATGCATCTGCATTATCCACGGCAAAGCGTTTAATGCGGTATATTATTAATCAGCTGTTAGGGCACCAACCGTTAAACAGCCGCAAACTATTTGAAAAAAGAGTGTAATTATATGAAAGAGATTTTGTTAGGGGTAAATGTTGATCATATCGCCACTTTACGCCAAGCACGTGGTACGACTTACCCAGATCCAGTACATGCAGCTAGCGTAGCAGAACACGCTGGTGCTGATGGTATTACTATTCATTTACGTGAAGATCGTCGTCATATCCAGGATCGCGATGTTTTTGTGATGAAAGAAACACTGCAAACTCGAATGAACCTTGAAATGGCCGTAACAGATGAAATGATCGATATTGCTTGTCAGGTTAAACCTACGTTTGTTTGCTTAGTACCAGAAAAGCGCGAAGAGCTTACGACTGAAGGCGGATTAGATGTCGCCGGCCAGCTCGCTAAAGTTTCGTCAGCAGTGGCAAAATTGGCAGAGCAAGGTATCTTAGTTAGCTTGTTTATTGATGCAGACAAAGCACAAATTGACGCAGCAAAAGCGGCTAAAGCGCCATTTATTGAAATCCATACCGGTTGTTATGCTGATGCCGAAACAGAGCAAACGCAATTGGCAGAATTAGCGCGTTTAGAAGAAGGGATAAAATATGCGGCAAGTATTGGTTTGAAAGTCAATGCTGGTCATGGATTGCACTATCATAATGTAAAACCGATTGCGGCAATTGAAGAGGTTATCGAGCTTAATATTGGTCATGCCATTATTGCTCGCGCGGCGATTGATGGTTTAGATAAAGCAGTACGAGATATGAAACAGTTAATGATAGAGGCTCGTTTGTAGTGTCAGTGGTTGGTATTGGTACTGATATTGTTGAAGTTTCTCGTATTGCAGCTATGGCAGACAACGCCAAGCAACGTTTAGCTAAGCGAATTTTAACATCTAATGAACTGGAACGATATCTGCATCACCCACAACCAGATAGCTTTTTAGCCAAACGCTGGGCGGCTAAAGAGGCAGCGGCCAAAGCTTTAGGCACTGGCATTGCCGCTGGTGTTTCATTCCAACATTTTGAAATAGAAACACTTACCTCTGGTGCTCCAGTATTGCAACTAGATGCAATTGCACTGGAGAAGGCACAAGGTTTAGGGGCAACAAATTGGCACATTTCGATTTCAGATGAAAAACATTATGCGCTTGCATTTGTGGTACTATCTAAATAAATTAGTGTTTAATATATACTCAACTATACTTTAGTTAGTAAAGCTGTAGCTGGCGTGCATTGCGTACATCTGGTGTACATAAAGTTGCGACAGTAAGACGTGACAATGCAAATTGTTCTAGAAGTAAGGCTTTTGCCTGTTATGAGGTTGGATTATGAATCCTCTAGAAAAACCGTTAGTTGAACGAAGAAGTGAACCACCCGAAAACTCAGTTTGGTGGTCACGTTTGTCGTTAGCGCAGAAATTTTCAGCAAGTAGCCTTGGTAAGTTTGGTTATGAATTGCGCTTTATTCGTAATGACAACGGTAAAAGCTTAGCGGTGCTAACCTGTAATGGCGGAGTTGCTGTGATTACCGAAGATGGCGAAATTAATACGTCACCCAATATAAAAATTCGTGAATAACCGGTACCAATTCATAAAGCGTACTTACACCATAACTAAGCCGTAGCTAGCGTTTTTTTGCTAGCTTAACTCTTCCACTTCTTTAAGAATTCCCGGGGCTTCCTTTAATACTCGATCAATATGTTCGAAAAACTCAAAGAACTCGGGTTCTAGATCGTCCAATGCACTTTCTTGCTTTAACATACTTTCAATTTGCATAGTAATTTTCGCAAGGGCTGGTACGCCGGTATAACAGCACGCACCGTTAAGTTTATGAATCAAGGTTTTTACTTGGTCGGTGTCCTGACAAGTAATAGCTTCTTCAATTAATGATTTTGTCTCAGGTAAACTACTAACCAAGCCGTTTAACATATCCTTGGCTAGGTGAAGTTTATTGCCTGTGCGAGTCATCGCCAACGGCCAGTCAATAACCTCTGTTTTAATGTTTACGCTTTCACCAACCGCCTCTAACTGTTGAGCTAATGTAGGTGTACTGAGGAGTTCAAGATCGCAATACTCGTAAATGGTATGTTTAAGCATGGACTCATCAATAGGTTTAGTCATATATGAACTAAAGCCTTCAACTAAAAGCTTTTCTTTTTCGCCACTTAAGGCGTGTGCGGTAACGGCAATAATCGGTGTTTGATCATTAAAGGTATTAGACTTAATCATTTTAAGGGCACTAATGCCGTCCATTACTGGCATTTGAATGTCCATGAAAATCAGGGCAAATTTCTCTGTTTTACATAACTCTACCGCTTCTTCACCATTAGTGGCGGTATTTACTTCTTGAACTTGCTCGGCTAACAAGGCACTAATTAACTTTAGATTGGCATCATTATCATCAACAGCCAGCACCTTAATTGGAATTTTTTTATTACTGATGGATAACAGCTCATTTGCTGGTAGCTGCTCTGCGGGTAGCAACGCTTTGGCAATTCGAGAAGGAGTTAAAGGCTTACTTAAACAGCTTGTAGCGCCACTTCGAACTAATGCTTCATGTAGGCTGGGAGAGTTACTGTTAATTGCTAAATGGATCGAAGGACAACGCTCTTTTACTGACTTTATTAGGGCTTTAAGTTCAGCTAATGCCGTTGGTGTCACATCATGACTAATCAGTGCGTAATCATAGTTTTGTTCTTGGGCAAGGACGTCGCTAAGTTCGTTGATATTACTAACCGGCATAACCGTCATATTCCAGCTAGATAAGATTTCGCTAGTAGCGATGCGGCCATGGGTATGGGGTTCAAAGTATAAAATTGACTTATGAGTTAAGCCTTCTATTGGAATTGGCTGACCAAGTGATACTGGGTTAATTTCACATTCAAATGAGAACCAAAACGTTGACCCTTTACGCTCTTCACTAACAAAACCGATATCGCCGCCCATTTCTCGGGCTAAGCGCTGAGAAATAACTAGGCCAAGACCCGTTCCACCATATAGTCGGGTAACACTTTTATCTGCCTGACCCAAAGGCTTCAAAAATAGTTTTTTGTTGATCTAGCGTCATACCAATACCGGTATCACTGACGGTGACTTTATATAGTGCTCGATTATTGGTGATAGACTCAATATCGACATCAATACATACCGAGCCTTTTTCGGTAAATTTAATCGCATTATTGGCTAGGTTGATTAGCACTTGCTTAATTCGCATTGCATCGCCAATGAGTGAATCTTCAATTTGCGGTGCAATCCGCAACGATAATTCGATATTTTTCTTATGAGCGCTAGGCGCTAGCAAGGTTAATGTTTCTTCTAAAGACTCTCTTAAGGCAAACGGTATGCTTTCAATAACCATTTTGCCGGCATCAAGTTTTGAAAAGTCGAGAATGTCGTTAATGATCGCCAATAAATTATTGGCCGAGCGTTCAATGGTTTGCAGGTAATCACGCTGTGTATCGCCTAGTGGGGTTTTTAATACTTGTCTTGTAAAGCCGATTACGCCATTTAGTGGCGTGCGTAACTCATGACTCATATTGGCTAAAAATTCAGACTTAACCTTGTTTGCTTCTTGCGCTTTGCGCTTTGCGATATCCAACTCAACGTTTTGAATTTCAAACTGCTCTAAGCTTTCACGTAAATCTACTGTGGCTTGGTCAATTGAACGCTGCATTTCATCGTGATAATCCCCTAAACTTTGTGCCATGGCATTGATACCATTTTTCAAAAAGTTTAATTCGCCAATGAGTTGACCACTAACACGGCTTTCTAACTTTCCTTCTCGAATGCGATCTACCGCTTGCACCATGGAACTTACTGGCCGGGTTACATTTTTAATTAACCTGAAAGCAAATATTGCGCTGATAAGTGAACCAAATAAAACAATAGAAAAGGCAATTAAAATTTGGCTTTGTTGTTGAAACTTTATTTTATTGCGGTCAATTTGAACGGCGATATACCCTAGGGCATTTTCATAAACATTATTTGGTGTTGGCTGACCATTGTCGTTAAAAATAGGTGCTCTAAAAATTAAATATTCCGGCAGTTTTTCAACTAAAGTTTTTGATGGTATTGCTTGGCCTGGGCTAAGGCGCATCAAACCGGTATCACCATGATAGGCACTGGTAACAAAAATCTGATTGTCTGCGGTAAATATTGTAATGTTTTTAATGATATCGGAATGGTTTCTATGAGCTGCACCGATCAAACGCCTTAAGGTTTCGCGCTTTTTCGTTAAAATTGGTTCAACCCCAACAATGGCTATGGGCTCCAAAATACTTTGGGCTCGTAATGCTAAATAATCATCTAATTCGATATAGCGACTATAAGAAAAATAGCCACCAATACCGATACCTATGACGGTGGTTGGAATAATAGTAAGTAATACGACCCAGTCTTTTAGACTTATTTTGTGCATTATTGCCTGGAACTTTAGTGTAAAATCAACCGCTGATGACGTTATCATGTCACAACATCCACTAAATTTATACTACCGATTCTGGGAAGATTTCGCTTTCTATGGCAAAAATATTTAAAGCAGCAAATATTGCTAAACTGCAAACAAGTAAGATGGTTGGTAAAACCATCAACGTTACTATTGAACGGCTTGATATTAATGGCGTTGGTGTTGGACGCTTTGAAAAAAAGTCAGTGTTTATCCCTCATACATTAATAGGTGAAAATGTTAGTGCGAAAGTCCTAGAAAGCAATGCCAAATTTATCAAAGCCAAAGCATTAAAAGTTGCTCAGATCTCGCCAGAGAGAGTTTCTCCTGAATGTGGACATTATTACCAATGTGGTGGCTGCGACTTACAGCACTTTTCTCAACAAGGGCAACTTGGCTTTAAGCAGCAGAAAGTGACTGAGTTGATGGCTCGTCAGGGCGTTGAAAACCTGCCTTGGCAGCCTGAAATTGTCAGCAAGCCATGGCATTATCGACGTAAAGCGCGCATCGGTGTGCAGTACAATAAATTAGGTGAAGCCATTATTGGCTTTAGACAAAAAGAGTCAAATACCTTAATTCCAATTAAGCACTGCCCAGTATTAGCCGAAGAATTTAATGAAATATTTCAACAGCTAAATACTGTGCTGATTCAATTAGCTGCGCCGAAAAGTATTGGTCATATCGAAGTCATTGTTACCGAAAATATCACCTTAGTCATTCGGCAGTTAATCAACTTGTCGGCTCAAGCTAAACAAATCTGGCAAGTTGCAGCAAACCAATATCAATGGCAAGTGTACTTTGATTATGGTCAGCAATTAATGGCTCTAAACTTGAAAGAACCAGCAACGGAAGAATCAGAACTGGCAAAGCCTGAACCGGAAAAACCCAAGAATACTGCACCATTAGCTTATTTGCTGGATGACTTTACTATTAACTTCTCACCCAGTGATTTTATTCAAGTTAATGCCAAGGTTAATCAGCAAATGGTCAATCAAGCACTTCATTGGCTTAACTTAAGCGCGGACGATGTAGTACTGGATTTATTCTGCGGTTTGGGAAATTTTTCCCTGCCCATAGCAAGGCAGGTTAAGCAAGTTGTTGGGGTAGAAGGGGTCAATGACATGGTGGCAAGGGCAGAGGCCAATGCTGCAACAAATCAAATAACGAATGCTAGCTTTTATCAATTTGATTTAAATAGTGACTGGCTAGAGCAAGTTTGGAGTAAGCAAGAATTTACCAAAGTGTTATTAGATCCGGCACGTGCAGGGGCATATGAAGCTTGTCAGCAATTATTAAAATTTAAGGCAAGGCAGATTCTATATGTTAGCTGTGATCCCACCAGCTTAGCGAAAGATACTAAAGTCTTATTAAACGGTGGCTATCAAATTAAAAAAATTGGTTTAATCGATATGTTTAATCAAACAAAACACGTAGAAACTATGGTATTGTTTGAACTCGAAAGTGACGACTAATTATCTCCATTTCAACTAAGGTTTTTTCATGGTTTCGGTACGTAAATCTCATCAAATGTCGACCACCAACTTTGAGCATTGGCTAACATCGCTTGAGTTAACAAAAGCGAAAGCTGATGCGCTACAAGGGTTGTGGCAGCAGGTACAACAAAAATTCGATGATGAACCGACAACGTTAACCAAATCACTAGAAATGGTGGAAATTCTTGCTGAATTAAACCTAGATAAAGACTCATTATGCGCTGCGGTTTTAGTGCCATTAATTGAAAATAAGTCACTTGCGTTGGCTGATATAAAAGAGTCATTTGGCGCAAAAATTTATATGTTGTGTAAAGGTGTTGATCAAATGAAAGCGATCAAAACCTTACAGCAAAAACAAACCAATAAAGTTGCTGCTAACCAAGTGGATAATATTCGTAAAATGTTATTGGCGATGGTTGAAGATGTGCGTGCGGTAGTGATTAAGCTTGCTGAGCGCCTCTGTTATTTACGCCAGGTGAAAAATGCTGACGAAGAAGTTAGGGTGATTGCCGCTAAAGAAACGGAAAATATTTACGCGCCGCTTGCTAACCGCTTAGGTATTGGTCAATTAAAGTGGGAATTGGAAGATATTGCTTTTCGTTATCTACATCCTAATACCTACATGAAAATTGCCAAATTGCTCGACGAAAAGCGCCTTGACCGCGAGCAATATATGGTGAATTTTGTAGCGACTTTGCAGCAACAATTAGAACAAATGCAGGTTAAAGCCACGGTTTATGGTCGGCCCAAACATATCTATAGCATTTGGAAAAAAATGCAGAAAAAATCGTTAGATTTTGATCAGTTATTTGATGTTCGCGCGGTTCGTATTATTGCTGAGCAACTACAAGATTGTTATGCAGCGCTTGGTGTAGTGCATACTAATTGGAAGCATTTGCCTAATGAATTTGATGACTATGTCGCAACACCTAAAGCCAATGGCTATCAATCAATTCATACGGTAGTACTTGGCCCAGAAGGTAAATCGGTTGAAATTCAGATTCGTACTGAACAAATGCATCAAGATGCTGAATTAGGGGTTGCTGCGCACTGGCGTTATAAGGAGGGCAGTGCATCAGGTAAAACCTCTGGTTTTGATGAAAAAATCGAATGGTTAAGAAAAATTCTGCGTTGGCAGGAAGATGTTTCTGAAAGTGGTGAAGTCATAGAAGAGCTGCGCAGCCAAGTATTTGAAGATCGAATCTACGCATTTACCCCTAATGGTGATGTGATTGATTTACCGGCTGGCGCAACTCCGTTAGATTTTGCTTATTACATCCATTCAAATGTTGGCCACTGTTGTATTGGCGCCAAAGTATTTGGCCGTATTGTGCCATTTACTTATGAGTTACAAACGGGCGATCAGGTTGAAATTTTAACCAGTAAAAAGCCCAACCCTAGTCGAGATTGGTTGAATCCATCACTTGGCTATATTCATTCGGCTAGAGCCCGCGCAAAAGTTCAACATTTCTTTAAAGTACTCGATCGCGATAAGCATATCGAGCAAGGCAAAGCCTTATTAGATGCCGAGTTAACTAAAGCTCAACTTGAGTCAATAGATGTTGATGCAGCAGCACAAAAATTTAATGTTGCTTCCCTTGATGATTTATATGCGGCAATTGGCTCTGGTAATGCGCGTTTACAGCAAGTGGTTAATTTTATTACGCAACGCTTGGAAAAAGAGCAAGCGCCGGCAGATATTGATCCGCAGTCGATAGTTAACAAACAAGCGAGCCAACATAAAACGCAAGCAAATGATGGTGTAACTGTACTTGGTGTTGGTAACTTAATGACGCATATGGCGAAATGTTGCCAACCTGTACCTGGCGATGAAATTTTAGGTTTTATCACCCATGGTCGTGGTATTTCGGTACACAGAGCTGATTGTGAACAATTAGCCTTGTCACTTGAGCAACAGCCAGAGCGCGAAATAGATGTGCAATGGGGCGAAGATCAGAAGAAAAGTTATCAAGCAACTATTCAGGTTACCGCCAGTGATCGCAATGGCTTATTACGCGATATTTCAACCATCATTTCTAACGAGCGCGTGTCTATTGTTGGCATGGCTAGCCACAGCGATAAGTTTAAGCAAACCATGCGTATGAGCTTTACCTTGGAAATTGCCAACAGTGATATGTTGACACGTATCCTGACTAAATTACGCCAACTAGATGATGTTATTGACGTTAAACGTTTATCACATTAGGAAGCTGTTATGTTAAACGCTAAACCTTCGATGGAAAAATTACGCTGGATTATGGCACAGCTACGCGACCCTAAAACTGGCTGTCCTTGGGATATTAAACAGGATTTTGCTTCGATAGTGCCTCACACTATAGAGGAAGCTTATGAAGTTGCCGAAGCAATTTATCAACAAGATTTTCCAGAGCTAGAAAAAGAGTTGGGGGATTTGCTGTTTCAGGTGGTGTTTTATAGCCAGTTAGGGCAAGAGCAACAACATTTTAATTTTGATGATGTGGTAGCGGCAATTTGTGAAAAATTAATTCGTCGTCATCCGCATGTCTTTGCTGATAAATCTTTAACCACGGATGCTGAAATTAAAGCCAACTGGGAAAATGAAAAAGCGAAAGAGCGCCAGCAAAAAAGCGCCGATAGCAATTTAAGTATTTTAGCGGATATTCCCAAAGCGCTTCCGGCATTATCGAGAGCCAATAAAATTCAAAAACGTTGTGCTCATGTCGGTTTTGATTGGGATAATATTGGTCAATGTTTTGATAAAGTGGAAGAGGAAGTTGCCGAAGTAAAGGCTGAGCTTTATAGCGATCCTGAAAAACTGGCCGAAGAGTTGGGGGATTTAATGTTTGCAGTGGTTAATGTTTGTCGCCATGCCAAGCAAGATCCTGAAGCAGTTCTGCGAGCGGCCAATGAAAAGTTTACTAGGCGTTTTCAACATGTTGAAAGCCAAGTGGCCGATTCAGGTATAGATTTTGAGTCTTATGATTTAACTGAGCTGGAACAATTTTGGCAGCAAGCTAAAGCCGTAAAGACGCGATAAACTCATTCGCCAAACTTAATACACAATAACTTTATGCTTTATAAAATAATTGGGTTGTTTTTTGTTGGATTAGCCATTGTCGGTGCCGCATTACCAGTGCTGCCAACCACGCCATTTCTGTTAGTAGCAGCCGGATGTTTTGCTAAGTCATCACCGTATTTACATGGCAAGTTACTCGCTAATCCGGTATTTGGGCCACTGATAAAGGATTGGCAACAACATCGTTCAATTGCTAAAAAGAGCAAATATCTGGCGTTAATGACCATGGTCATAGCAGCAGCGTGGTCATGCTATATATTAGAATCTAATACTTGGCGGCTGGGGCTAATTTTATTGATGGTCGTGCCATTTATTTTTATTTTACGCTTGCCAATATCAGATCATCACCAGCGCAAAATAGAAAATAATCAATAGCTATTAGCAAACAAAAAAGGCGAGCTTAAGCCCGCCTTTTTAATAATTGAGAAATTTACACTTAATGTTCAAGTACGGCAACTTCCTGTTGAACACTAAGTAACTCGCCGTCTTTAACGAAAACAATAGCATCACGACCATTTTCTTTTGCTTGATAAAGCGCTCGGTCAGCATCATTAAACACTTCTGTACTATTGCTGGTTTGTTCAGTAAAAGCTGCGATACCAAAAGAGCAGGTTACTTTTAATACTTTGTTTTTCCTGCGAAGTTCAAACTTCAGCTTATTAATAACTTCTCTAAGCTTTTGAGCTATCTTAATCGATTCATTGATATTGGTTGCCGGTAAAATGATGACAAACTCTTCACCACCATAGCGTGCAACATAATCGGTTGAACGCATATGCTTTTTAAGGGTTTGCCCTAAACATTTAAGTACTTGATCACCTATGCTGTGGCCGTAAGTGTCGTTAATCGCTTTAAAATGATCTACATCAACGACAATTAAACTTAGCGGCTGTTTCGTTGTTTGCCAGTCTTGGCGTTCTTTATTTATTCTTAAAACATAGCCTTTACGGTTGCCTACTGTCGTTAATTCATCGACTAAACTAACTTCCTCGGCAACATTAAGTTTCTTTTCAAGCTTATCAACGAAACTGCTTGTGTTTTGTATTTGTAAATTCAAATCTTTTATTTTGGCTTGATTGGCGCTATGAATTTTATTTTGCTGCTGTGCGTAATTATTCACAATATCTGAAAGCAAGCTGACACTATCTTTAATGTGCTTTTTCATGCCATCAATCGAGTTGATGGTATGCGCCTTTGTTTCCATATCACTTAATTTGCTAAGCATATTAGTGGTAGCATCGTCACTGCTACCTTTAAGCGATTGCGCCAATTGTTGAATTACTGTGGTTTGACTAAATGCGCCTAATAAACTGGTATGAATATCATTTAGCATTTCTTCTGCCGCGCAGCGCTCTTGCTGAATAAGCAACGTAAGGTAAGTGGTTGTGCGCTCAAGTAGGTTTATTGAGGTAAAGAAAGTACCTTTGCCCTCGGTAACTGTGCTTGCTTCTTGCAAAATAGTGCCAATGATTTTGTCATTCGGGTAGGACTTAATCAGTTGTTTTGACACGATAATGATGTCTTTAATTAGCTTTCTGCTGGCTAATTGAATATCAGCTGCAACTACGCCAGTTTCTTGAGAGTCATTTTCTTCGGCTGAAACCACAACATTTGACGATGCGCGAATATTACTTAAATCGTTGGCGATAAAATCTAGCGCTTTACCTGCTGCTACCAAAACGTTATAGCTCGGTTCTTCAAGTTCTAGCGTTGAGGTAATCTCATTAAATCTTTCTAATTGATGGCTAGATAAGTCGCGTGATATTGACTTTTTAATGGATGACTTAAACTTTGTTAATGCCGCTTTTTCTTGTTGGTAATCAGCATTGTCATAGCTATTTTTCATCTTAGCGTATTGCTCAACTAAAGATGAAAACGTAAACATAGCATCATTAGACTTTAATGCTTTTTTGATATTAAAAAGTTGGTTTGCCAAAGTGCCGTTGCTAGGAGATATTTCGATAAAATGCTTTATAGCCCGTTTTAACTCCGAATTTGAACGTTTTAAATTGTTTACTTCTTGGCTACTTATTTCCATGCTCATTAATGCTTCCAACTACTTTTAAGTAACTAATATTTCTAATTAATATTTTAATAAATGATGTTAAAGGTGCGGTAAGGTTTGCTAATTAACTGTTTTTTACTTTTGATAAGGTTACTTTTAACGCCAAGGTTCAAAGTAGTTTATCACCTATTTTTCATCCGTTTATCACTCACAGCAAAGTTACAAAATGATAACAAAGCAAGCCCGCTAAGGCTTTAAAAAAAATGGCTTAATAGCCATTTTTTTGAGATAAATCTAATTTTGGTTGAGTTTATTGGGTTAACGCCCGATTAATGCCCAGTTAACCTCAGCTTAGTGCCTGATTAACTAGTTTAGCTAAATGCGCAGGTAAAGTCATATTTAATGCGATATCATGGGCTTTTTCCGACATTTTTCGCCAAGTTTTTTGTAAAATGCTGATGACTTTTTCATCACTATGTTTTGCGGCAAATGGTTCGAAGTAGTGTTGTAGAAAAACTAGGCATGCTACGTCTTCAAGCGTTTGACTGTTTGCGTTGGTTTTCAGCTGTTCTTTACGAATAATTGCAGCGGTGCGCTCAGCATATTGTTCGCTATACCCGTGGCTTAACATAATATGCTTGGCAGTATCAGCGTGAAATTGTCCAAGTGCTTTACGCCATTTTAGGTAGCCTGCTTTGCCTGCTGGATATTCACTTCTAGCAATAGTCCAACGTTGTATGTGTTGAGCTCTTACCGCTATTTGTAGGAATTCATTCGCCTCAGGCCAGTGTGCAGCTAAACAGGCGCTCATACGTTGACCGTAAATCAGTTCTTTGGCAACGAGTTCTCCATTGAAGTTTTCCTTGTTGGGATCATTACTGTTTAGAGCATCAATTTTTGCTAGTACGTTTTCCAGCTTCATTATCAATCACTTGCCAATATATTAGTTGCTTTGTTTTATCATACGATGATTGAGGGCTTTGTCGAAAGAGAAAATATCAAAAGTTTTACTGGTTTTTATCCGATGTTTGCTTGT
Source organism: Colwellia sp. MEBiC06753 (assembly GCF_053470325.1). Taxonomy (NCBI): domain Bacteria; kingdom Pseudomonadati; phylum Pseudomonadota; class Gammaproteobacteria; order Alteromonadales; family Colwelliaceae; genus Colwellia; species Colwellia sp. MEBiC06753. The sequence continues at coordinate 37,715 of NZ_JBQMTM010000005.1, forward strand.
TGTTATTCAAGTGCTTGGGTATAATGCTGCCCCGTCCTGCTATACTTGAATTTTTGATCAAATTGTTCAAGTTTGGCCAATTTCCAAACTTCCTTATTTCTGGGTTTAACATGACAACAAGATATATTTTTGTGACGGGCGGCGTTGTTTCGTCGTTAGGTAAAGGGATTGCAGCTGCGTCGTTAGCCGCTATTCTAGAAGCACGTGGTTTGAAAGTCACTATGCTTAAACTTGATCCTTATATTAATGTTGACCCAGGCACGATGAGCCCTATTCAGCATGGTGAAGTATTCGTTACCGAAGATGGTGCCGAAACCGATCTAGACTTAGGTCACTATGAGCGCTTTATTCGTACCAAAATGACTAAGCGTAATAACTTTACTACTGGTCGAATCTACCAAGATATTCTTGCGCGTGAGCGTAAAGGGGAATTCTTAGGCGCAACCATTCAGGTGATTCCTCATATTACTAATGACATCAAACGTCGCGTAATTGAAGGTGCTGAAGGTTATGATATTGCCATGGTGGAAATTGGTGGCACGGTAGGTGATATTGAATCACAACCATTCTTAGAAGCTATTCGTCAGTTAGGTGTTGAACTTGGTCGCGATCGCGCGATGTTTATGCATTTAACGTTAGTTCCTTACTTAGCGCCATCGGGCGAAATTAAAACTAAGCCAACTCAACACTCAGTTAAAGAATTACGCTCTATTGGTATTTTCCCAGATATTTTAGTATGTCGTAGTGAAAACGCGATCCCAGCTAATGAGCGCGCGAAAATCGCGTTATTCTGTAATGTTGAAGAAAAAGCCGTTGTTTCAATGCGCGATGTTGATAGCATTTACAAAATTCCAGCATTACTTAAATCTCAAGGCACCGATGAAATCATTTGTAAGCGTTTTGGTTTAGATGTACCTGAAGCAGATTTATCAGAATGGGAAAAAGTACTATACCAAGAAGCAAATCCAAAAGATGAGCTAACCATTGGTATGGTTGGCAAATATATTGAATTAACTGACGCTTATAAGTCTGTTAATGAAGCATTAAAACATGCTGGTTTGAAAAACCAAGTAACCATTAACATCAAGTATATTGATTCACAAGCAATTGAAGTCAAAGGTGTTGAATTACTCGAAGAGCTTGATGCGATCTTAGTACCGGGTGGCTTTGGTGAACGCGGTGTTGAAGGTAAAATTTTAGCGGCGCAATATGCTCGAGAAAACAAAGTACCGTATTTAGGTATTTGTTTAGGTATGCAAGTGGCGTTAATTGAATTTGCGCGCAATGTTGCCGGCCTTGAAGGCGCTCACTCGACCGAGTTTAACCCAGAGACACCATATCCAGTGGTGGGGCTAATTAATGAATGGTTAGACGAAGCTGGCCAAGTTGAAATGCGCTGTGAAAATTCTGATCTTGGCGGCACTATGCGTTTAGGCTCACAATTGTGTCACCTTGTGAAAGGTACCAAAGTCTGTGACGTATATGGCAGTGAAACCATTTATGAAAGACACCGTCACCGTTATGAGGTAAATAATAACTACCGAGATCAATTAAGCAAAGCAGGTTTAGTGTTCTCAGGTTTGTCTGCGGATAAAAAGTTAGTTGAGGTGATTGAAAATCAAGATCACCCTTGGTTTGTTGCTGGTCAGTTCCATCCAGAGTTTAATTCTACTCCACGCGATGGCCACCCATTGTTTGAAAGTTTTGTCGCGGCCGCGTATAACTTTCACAAACAACAAGACTAATCAATTAATGAAAACCGTAGCCTAGCTACGGTTTTTTGTTTGAAAATTTTGTTTATAAAAATTAAATGTGTGAACGGGCTTTTGAACAAGCCTAAGAGGAATAAAAATGTCAAACATTGCTAAAATCATTGCACGTGAAGTAATGGACTCACGTGGTAACCCTACTGTAGAAGCTGATGTTTACTTAGCTTCAGGTGCATGGGGCCGTGCTTGTGCGCCTTCTGGTGCCTCAACTGGTTCGCGTGAAGCGTTAGAATTACGTGACGGTGACAAGTCTCGCTACTTAGGTAAAGGCGTATTAAAAGCGGTTGCTGCGGTAAACGATGCGATCGCTCATGCACTTATCGGTAAAGATTCGTTAAACCAAGCTGAAATTGATCGAATCATGATCGATTTAGATGGTACTGAAAACAAAGAAAAATTTGGCGCTAACGCGATTTTAGCAGTGTCTTTAGCAAACGCTAAAGCGGCGGCAATGGAAAAGAAAGTACAATTATTTGAACACATTGCTGACTTAAACGGCACACCGGGTCAATATTCATTACCATTACCGATGATGAACATCTTAAACGGTGGTGAGCACGCTGATAACAATGTTGATATTCAAGAGTTTATGGTGCAACCCGTTGGCGCTCCTAGCTTTAAAGAAGCGTTACGTATGGGCGCTGAAATTTTCCATCAATTGAAAAAAGAATTGTCTGCCAAAGGTTTGAATACTGCTGTTGGTGATGAAGGTGGTTTTGCGCCAAATTTAGCATCAAATGAAGACGCATTAAAAGTGATTGAAACAGCTGTTGCCAACGCTGGTTACGAAATGAATAAAGACGTAACCTTAGCATTAGATTGTGCATCATCTGAGTTTTATAAAGATGGTGTTTACGACTTAAGCGGTGAAGGCAAGCAATTCGACTCAAAAGGCTTTGCTGAATATTTAGCTGAGTTATCAGCGAAATACCCAATTGTTTCGATTGAAGACGGTTTAGATGAGTCAGATTGGGATGGCTGGAAAGTATTAACCGATATGATTGGTGACAAAGTTCAATTAGTTGGTGATGACTTATTTGTTACTAACACTAAAATATTAACCCGTGGTATTGAGCAAGGTATTGGTAACTCTATCTTAATCAAGTTCAACCAAATTGGCTCATTAACTGAAACGTTAGCGGCAATTAAAATGGCTAAAGATGCGGGCTTTACCGCGGTTATCTCACACCGTAGTGGTGAAACTGAAGACGCTACAATCGCTGATCTAGCGGTTGGTACTGCTGCTGGCCAAATTAAAACCGGTTCACTTTGTCGTTCAGATCGCGTAGCTAAATATAACCAGTTATTGCGCATTGAAGAGTTCTTAGGCGACAAAGCAGTGTTTAATGGCCGTTCGGAAATTAAAGGTCAATAATCGGAACTTTTATTGCTAGTTAGCACTATAACTTCATCAGACGTACTCATTGGCATTTGCCAACTTTGTATTACACACTTGGTGCGGTTTTTTGTTCTAGTACTAACTAGCTTCAAAATTCACGATATTTTTTAAAAGTCGACATAGAGTCGGCTTTTTTTTGTTAACTTAAAACCACCTCCTATGGAGGTGGTGATCGTTAAGTCGGGGCTTTGTCCGTAAAGTGCTCATGTTAAATACTGACTTCGTTTGTAACCAGCAAATGAAGGAGTAAATAACATGAGCCGATATGAACAAGCTTCACACGTGTTCTATCGATGTCAGTATCACATCGTTTGGACGCCAAAGTACAGGTACAAAACCTTAACAGGTAAAGTAGGAAAATAGGTTTATAGGAGCATTTACGTTTTTTGCAATATGAAAAAGTGTCATGTTGTAGAATTGAATGTTCAAATAGATCATGTTCACTTACTTGTGAGGACACCACCGAGTTTAAGTGTTTCAGAATTAGTGGGTTTTATAAAGGATCGAATAGCCATAAGACTGTTTAATAAATTTCCCTATTTGAGAAAGAAGAAGCTGTGGGGTAGTCACTTTGGGCAAAGGGGTTACTTCGTTGACTCGGTAGGAGCTAATGAAGCCATAATTAAAAGGTATGTAAAATACCAAGATAAAGTGGCGAAAGAAGATGAAGAGCGGCAATTGTTGCTTGAAGTCGATAGAAATTAAAGCTCCCTTCTAGGGAGCCGTGTCAAAGCCACCTGCTATGCAGGTGGATTTTTACTGCTCGATTATTAGCGGTAACTATTGGTAATAACTTGGTGCTGAAATAAATTTCTTAACTGTTTGTTATGGATGCAATTATTTATCTAATCAATTATGCTTAATCTGTAATACCAATTGAATTAAATATTTGATTATTCAGCGAGAATTAAACGGCTTATAGGCAAGGCTTTGATTGCCGGTAATGGTTATTCCCTTATCAAAGTCAATAACGCAGCATATAAGCCGTTTAAACTCGCCCTACGGGAGCTCGTCAGAAAAGTGATAACTTTACAAATTGCCTTGATGGAGAATGACTACACCGGCATCAATTTGCTTTATTCTAACTTCTCTGACGAAACTCTGAATAGGTTAAAAATTTATTTCAATTGGTATAGGCAGTAAGTGGTTAAAAATTCTAACTAAAGCACATTAAATGACCGAGCAAGCTTCCCTGTGGCAAAATCCTCAGCAATCAAATCAATTTGCTGAACTATGTAATGCGCTTTACGAGCGAGAATTACACTTGCTTGCTGGGCTGAAAACAAATGATGTGCGCTCTATTCAGGGTCGGTTACAAAGCCTAAGTTATTACGTGCAAAAAACTGCTCATGCCATGGTGAATGCTGAAACTCCGATGACGCTAGACAGCCAAAATGCTTCTTGGTCGACTAAACAAAGTCGCACTATGCCTTTGCAAGGGCAATCATTACCAGAAGTTGGGCAGTGGTACCAAACGAATGCTTTGGCGCGAGGTTTAGTCGTACCAGTGAAAGTGAATGAGCAAATTGTTTTAGACTGTATTGATCGAGTCGATGAAGCAAAACAGCGCTTTCGCACTAATATTTATGGCTGGTTTAATCAGGAAAGCTTAGCCCAAGCGGATATTCAGCTATTAAAACCTACCAAGAAAGTCATGATGGCTGGCTGCGCCGGCCATTGTTGGCGAAATAATGCGCCATGTCGACCTGTTATTCCAAGTCTGCGAGAGTTATTACTGTCTTGCTCCATTAATTGGCGTAATTTAAAAAAGCCATTGAAGATAATGACAGAAGCTGGCTAATCTCAATCAAACTAAGTAAATAATTTGATATTTCATAAGTTTCGATGGAATTATCGGCGAGTAGTACCATTATAGCCAGTTAAAGTGTTTACACTTGTTTCACGCCTCTTATAATAGCTAACAATTATCTTCTCATTTATATTGGCTGGGCATTAGCAATTCATGCGAATTATTACCGCAATTCTGCTGATCTTTATTGTTGTTTTGCAGCACCGCTTGTGGTTTGGCAAAAACAGCATTCCTGATTATCTGGAATTAAAAGAAGAAGTCGCTCGCCAACAAGCCGATAACAATAATAATCGCCAGCGCAATAAATTGCTTTACGCAGATACTGATGATTTAAAATCAGGGGTTGAGGCCATCGAAGAACGTGCCAGAAATGAGTTGGGCATGATCAAACCAAATGAAACGTTTTTTCGCATCGTACCAGCCGACAAAAAGCGAGATGATAGAAATTGATAAATCATCATATCTTACGCTTAAGCCAAGAACATCAAGGTGCCATTTCCTAGTATGCAATCACCATTAACAGCTGTAACTGCCATAGTCCCCGCCGCAGGAGTAGGCAAACGTATGCAAAGTGCTTGTCCAAAGCAATATTTGTCATTGCTGGGGCAAACCGTGCTTGAACACACAGTCAATAAGCTGTTGGCAAGTGATTATATTGAACGTGTCGTTGTGGCGATTAGCCATGAAGATGAATATTACGCTCAAACATCATTGGCAAATCATCCGCAAGTAGTAACCGTTTTTGGCGGTAAAGAACGTGTTGATTCAGTTTATGCTGGCTTGGCATTATGTCAGCCGAATTCTTGGGTGTTAGTGCATGATGCGGCGCGCCCTTGTGTATTAGTTGCAGATATAGAACGATTAATAACCCAATGCCAAACCAATAACATTGGTGGTTTATTAGCGGCAAAAGTTAAAGACACCATGAAACGTGGCTTTGTAAATAAGGTGACACAAGATAACCATGTTCAGCAGACGGTCGCTCGTGAACAGCTTTGGCATGCCTTAACACCACAAATGTACCGCGCTGGCGAATTAGCTCAGGCGATAGAGTCCGGCCTTAAACATGGGGTTAATATCACCGATGAATCGTCAGCAATTGAAGCTATCGGCTTACCTAGCATGTTAGTCGAGTCCAGTAGCGACAATATTAAAATTACTCAGCCGGAAGACTTAGCATTGGCTGAATTTATCTTATCTAAACAACAGGAAATCTCATGAGAATAGGCCACGGTTTTGATGTTCATAAATTTGGCGGTGAAGGCCCAATTGTCTTGGCTGGCGTTAAAATTCCTTATGAGCAGGGCTTTATCGCACATTCTGATGGTGATGTTGCTATTCATGCATTATGTGACGCCATTTTAGGGGCGCTGTGTTTAGCAGATATTGGTAACCACTTTCCTGATACTGATAGCGATTTTGAAAATATCGATTCACGCATTTTGCTAAGACATGTCGTTGGCTTAATGCAGGGTAAAGGTTATCAACTTGGCAATGCCGATATAACCATAGTGGCTCAAGCGCCGAAAATGGCACCTCACCTTGTTGAAATGCGATCAATACTCGCCCAAGACTTAAATGCCGAATTTGACCAAGTCAATGTCAAAGCAACGACTACTGAAAAATTAGGTTTTGTTGGTGAAAAACAAGGCATCGCCGTTCATGCAGTTGTGCTGTTGTTAAAGGTGTGATGTGAGTAAATTTAAGCCATACCAGTCTTTACCTTATTTAAACGGTAAACCAGAAATTACCGGTGACTTAAGAACTTTTCATCAAGACTTTAAGGTCTTTGAAATTTTGCCGTTTGCGCCAACAGGTGAAGGTGAGCATTTATTGATTCACCTAGAAAAGACTGGACAAAATACCGTTCAGGTTGCCAGAAGTTTAGCCAAATACTTTAAAGTCAAAGACTCACTAGTCAGTTATGCTGGGCTTAAAGATCGTCATGCGGTTACTCAGCAGTGGTTTGGTGTACATTTACCCGGTAAGCAAGAATATGACCTGTCGGATTTAGCCATTGATGGTGTTAAGGTACTGCAAGTTAGTCGCCACAACAAAAAACTTAAAACTGGCGCGTTGTTAGGTAATCGATTTGAGTTGACCTTACGCAAGGTCAGTAATGTCGACGCCTTGATTGAAGGCTTTGAAAAAACAGCACAAACTGGCGTGCCGAATTATTTTGGTGAGCAGCGTTTTGGCTTTAATGGCAACAATTTAGTGCGGGCCTTGGCCATGTTTAACGGTCAAAAGATTAAAGACAAGAAGAAACGCGGCTTATATTTATCGGCCGCTCGTTCTTATATTTTCAATCAAATGATTGCTTGTCGTATAAAGCAACAATACTTTGCCACTGCACTTTGTGGTGATGTTTTTATGCTGGCTGAAACAAATTCTGTGTTTAGGGAAAATGAACCCAATACCGACATTAGCGAGCGATTAAGCGCCAGACAAATAGATATTACTGCGCCGATGTGGGGGGCAGGGGAGTTAATGACTCAGCTTGAAGCCAATGCATTAGAAACATCGGTAGCGCAGGAAAGCCCTGAACTATGTGATGGTTTAGCAAACTTTGGCTTAAAACAAGAGCGCCGCCGAATACGATTAAATTTGGTAAATGGTAGGGCTGAAAAACTTGATGACAGCAGTGTTAAGTTATCGTTTATATTATCTGCGGGTAGTTACGCTACGGCAATTTTGCGTGAGCTAATTGATTATACCGATGTATCAGAGCAGTTTAGACCAGAAAACTAAGAGAAGTAGACAAAACATCATGATGAGAATTTTATTAAGTAACGATGATGGTGTGCATGCGCCTGGTATCAAAGTGCTTTATCAAGAGTTAAGCAAGTTTGCTGATGTGACTTTGGTTGCCCCCGATCGAAACTGCAGTGGCGCTAGTAATTCTCTGACACTATTGAACCCTTTACGAGCACAAGTGCTGGAAAACGGTTTTATTTCGGTAAATGGTACGCCAACTGACTCGGTACATTTAGCCATCAGCCAATTAATGAGCCCATTACCTGATTTAGTGGTAGCAGGCATCAATCATGGGGCCAATTTAGGTGATGATACCTTGTATTCAGGAACCGTGGCAGCAGCAACAGAAGGGCGTCATATGGGCTTACCAGCGGTTGCGGTGTCATTGGTTGGTAAAGAAGAAAACTATTATCAAACTGCTGCGGTAATCACGGCTAAGATTATTCAGCGCCTGAAACAACATCCGTTACCTGCTGATCAAATTCTAAATGTTAACGTTCCTGATGTGCCACTTGATGAAATTCAAGGTATTAAAGTCACCCGTTTAGGTCATCGTCACAAAGCGGAAACCATGAAGCGAGTGACGGACCCTTGGGGGCGAGATATTTTTTGGTACGGTTCATTGGGTAAAGAGTTGGACTCAGGTGAGGGTACCGACTTTAATGCAATAGCCAATAATTATGTGTCGGTAACGCCGTTAACCGTCGATATGACGGCCTATAACAGTATGCAGCAAATGACAGAATGGATGAGTGATGTAACGATATGAATGTCAAAGTAGGAAGTCGTATTGGCGGAAAATCAAGCCGTAGTGGTGAAATTCTCGCTCAAAAGCTGGTAAATGAAGGGATCACTGATAAGCGTGTATTGACGGCGATATCCCAATCGCCGAGACATATTTTTGTGCCAGAAATATTAGCGCATAAAGCATATGACAATACCGCACTGCCTATAGGTCAAGGGCAGACAATTTCTCAGCCCTATATTGTCGCGAAGATGTCAGAATTGATTTTGGCAAGCGGTGTTCCTGCATCAATTTTAGAAATAGGTACGGGGTCTGGCTATCAAACTTCAATTTTGGCGCAACTAGTCCCTCAGGTATTCTCGGTCGAGCGCATTAAGTCTTTGCAATTTCAAGCGAGTAGACGTTTACGAGCGATGGACTTACATAATGTTTCAATGAAACATGGTGACGGCTGGCAAGGCTGGAAAAGTAAAGGGCCTTTTGAAGCGATAATAGTAACAGCTGCACCAAGTTCAGTGCCGCAAGCCCTGCTGGAACAACTAGCTGATGGTGGCAGAATGGTGATTCCTGTTGGCCAAGAAGCGCAAGTTTTGAAGTTAATAACTCGAGAAGGTGATGACTTTCACGAGCGTCAAATTGAAGCGGTACGCTTTGTGCCTTTGGTTCCAGGTGAATTACTGTGAAAATTTTTACCAAAATTTACGACTGGACATTGAAGTGGGCAGAGCATAAGTTTGCGCCGCGAGTATTAGCTTTTTTAACCTTTGCTGAGTCAGTGTTTTACCCTATTCCGCCTGATGTTTTGTTAGCACCAATGGTATTGGCTAAGCCCGATAAAGCATGGCGTTACGCGGCAATAACAACAATTGCTTCTGTTGTTGGTGGTGTCGTTGGCTATTTGCTTGGCTATTTTATGTTTGATGCTTGGGTGCAACCAATTATTACGGAAGTGGGCTATCAAGATAAACTTGATCATGCCATTAGTTGGTTTGAACAGTGGGGCATTTGGGTCGTCTTTTTAGCAGGCTTTACACCAATTCCTTATAAAGTGTTCACCATTAGCGCCGGTTTCTTACAGATGTTGTTTATCCCGTTTTTAATTGCTTCATTTGTCGGTCGTGGTTTGCGGTTTTATTTAGTCGCAGGATTAATGCAATGGGGCGGTCAGTCGATGCAAGATAAATTACGTCAGTGGATAGATGTTATTGGTTGGGCAATGGTAATATTGATTGTGCTTGCTTATCTCATCTATCAAGCCTAAATCTAATTCACGAATAAATATGCAGTTTAATTTTTTGGAGAATACAGCTTAACCAGGATGTTTTATCGTCAATTAATCGTTATTTTCATATCAAGTTTATTACTCATTGGCTGTAGTGGCAGACATACTCCTGCCCCCGTTGTTGAGTCAAATGCCACGGTTTCGGTCGACAGCCGCACTATAGCGAGCATCCATTCAGATACTTATGTGGTGAAAAAAGGTGAAACCTTATATTCGATCGCTTGGCGATCAAGCAGTGATATTCGCACCTTAGCTGCTAACAATAATTTAACACCTCCTTATCGAATTTTTCCTGGTCAAAAATTGATCATTAATAAAAAGTTGACCAAAGCGAGTAGTAGCAAGACTTCTACTAAAAAATCGAATAATAACTCTGGTACAACCTCTACAAATCGTCATAAAAAAGCTATTGCATCGAGTAAAAAGCAGGAGTATGGTGGAGTTGTAAGTGGGCATAAAACAAGCAAAAAGCCCACTGGCACTGGCGATAGCTTCTCGCAAAAAATAGCGAAGTGGTTATGGCCAGCCAAGGGAAAAGTAATCGCATCTTTTTCTACGGCACCCCAAGGAAACAAAGGGATTGATATCGCTGGTCGACGCGGAGATAGCGTTAAAGCGGCTGCAGATGGCAAAGTAGTTTATGCCGGAAGTGCATTAAGAGGTTATGGAAAATTAGTTATTGTAAAACACAATGATGATTACCTTAGCGCTTATGCACATAATGACCATATTTTGGTTCAAGAGCAGCAGTCGGTTAAAGCTGGTGATGTGATAGCTAAGATGGGAGACACTGACGCGAAAAGAGTCATGCTTCATTTTGAAGTTCGCTTTCGTGGAAAGTCGGTGAATCCTCTGAAGTACTTACCTAAACAATAAATACAATAAGAATAATAATGGAGTTAATGTGAATAAGTAGTCAATCTGTAAAACTTAGCACACGCTAGTTGATGGGAGAAGTGTTATGGGCTTAGATAAAGAAATCGGCGCAGTTGGCGTTGAAGATAATGCAATGGAATCGTCAGTAAAAACTCAGGAAGAGTTTACCGCAAGCCTAGATGCAACACAGTTGTATTTAAGTGAAATTGGTTTTTCTCCATTACTTTCAGCAGAAGAAGAAGTGTATTTTTCGCGATTGTCATTAAAAGGCGATGAAAAAGCACGAAAACGCATGATTGAAAGTAATTTAAGATTAGTGGTTAAGATTGCACGGCGATATAACAATCGCGGACTACCATTATTAGACTTAATTGAAGAGGGCAATTTAGGATTGATCAGAGCTGTAGAAAAGTTCGATCCTGAACGTGGCTTCCGATTCTCTACTTACGCAACTTGGTGGATTCGTCAAACGATTGAACGAGCGATTATGAACCAGACGCGTACTATTCGTTTACCTATTCATGTCGTTAAAGAATTAAATATCTACTTGCGTGCAGCAAGAGATTTAGTGCAGAAACTTGATCATGAGCCCACCGCAGAAGAAATAGCTGCAGCACTTGATAAACCGGTTGCAGATGTTAGCAAAATGCTAAGGCTGAATGAGCGAATTACTTCTGTAGATACGCCATTTGGTGGTGAGTCAGATAAGGCATTATTAGACGTAATTCCGGATGAAAAAGGCTCAGGACCAGAGAGCGACCTGCAAACCAGTGACTTAAATAACAATATTGTAGAGTGGCTTGGTGAATTAAATAGCAAGCAGCGCGAAGTGTTAGCGCGCCGATTTGGGCTTATGGGCTATGAAGCGGCAACTTTAGAAGATGTTGGTATGGAAATAGGCTTAACTCGAGAGCGTGTACGTCAAATTCAAGTTGAAGCGTTGAAACGACTGCGCGATATTTTGAGTCAACAAAACTTATCTATAGAGGCTATTTTTCAAGAATAATAAGCTTGAGAAATCGCAAGTAATTGAGGGCTATGCCTTTAAGCGACGTGAGAGCAGAAGTAAAAAAAACGCCAGCAATTGCTGGCGTTTTTTTTATGGGTAAATTCTTTTAGCAGCAATTGCTGGCTTTATTTTTTGAGGCAAGTGCTTTTATTGGTAAAGCCACTTAGCAGGAATTACTTGATTTGTAATAACTTCTACGTCTTCTATCAACATTTGTTGAATCAATTAACTTAGCCAAAAATAATTTAAACTTAAAAATACCGCTCCCCAGATAGCTAAAGGGAGAAGGCTAGATTTAAATTTTAATTTATGCTCAGGTGCTTCAGTTGATTTACCCGTGATAAATATCGCCTTAATGACGTTATCGGCCTTTAAGCTATGTACTACTGCCGCAATAATATGCAGTGCAATCAACCCCAATAAAACATTAAAGTTTGTATGGTGTAAGCTATCCATGGTTTCGGCAAAGTTTTCGCTTAACCAATAGATTAACGGGCCTTCTGCTAGCACATCGTCTGTGGCAAATAATCCGGAAAATAGTTGCAGTCCTAGCGTTATTATTAGCGCTAAAACCATATAGCCAGCTAGTGGATTATGGCCAGTGTGTGGCTGGTGTGGCCTTTTTAACCATTGCCAAGCAGTTATTGGTGATTTTAGGAAATGGCTAAACTTTGATGTGTCGCTGCCAACTAAGCCCCAAATAATTCTGGCAATAAATAAGCTCAACATTAGGTAGCCACACAGAAAGTGTAAGTCGAAGTCTCCTTGTTCACCGCTATACCATAAAATAGCCAGCAAAATTAGCTGGCTAAAATGATAAATGCGCGTGAATAAATCCCAGATACGATGATTTTTCATAGCAATAGATGATTAAATTATCTTAGTTTATGTTAGTCGTCACAATCCATTTTAAATGCTTTGTGACCTTTTTTACTGGCTTTGCCAATTTTACCCAGTGCCATTTTAGCAGAAGCTAGATCTTGTGCTGCAACCAACTCAGTAACTGCATCTTTTAACGAACTAATACCTTGTTGATAATCGTTAAATTGCGCTTGTTGTTCAGCGTTAAGTTCTTTTTTATCACTAATTGATAATGGAATGTATTGATCTGATTTTTCAACCTGAGCTAAAAGATCGGTTGCTGCAGCTGTTACTGCTGCGATATCACCAGATTTAACCGCGCCTTTAATTAGCTTCATTTGATCTTTCATATTGTCCATAACATCAGCTAACTCGGTTTTGCCACACATAGGGTGATTAGCAAAGCTTGGAGTAGAGAATGCGATGCAAGATACAAGTGCAGTGAGGATTACTTTTTTCATGGTTAAGCCTTTATCCTTGGTAATGATTTTGTTAATAAAATTTAGTTGTTGATATTAAGGAGCTTTTATAGCTAACGCAACGGATATTCATCGATACAAACGGTAAATAAACTTAGTTTTAGGTTATTTCAGCTTATTTTTTAAAGTGCGGTGGCGGTGTGGTTTAAATTATATTGTCATTAAACTGTCTTAAAGTTTACATCGTTTTGTCTAAATAGCTGCCTAAATTAGCAACTTAAACTGTTTCCATTCTTGGTGGGAGATTTCGCCTTAACCCTTATCAACACTATCTTTGCGTAGGGTCTGTAATCTGCTTGTCATCTTTCTTCAATAAAAAGTACATATTTCTAAAACATTTCTGTCATTTTTCCTCCGTAGCATGACCGCAATTTTATTCATACATGAAACACTGCGGAGCAGGTAATAAGATGCAATTAACAAATTTATTTAAAATAAGTGCAGTTTCAGCTGCCTTGGTATTAGCAGGCTGTGGCGGTGACATTAAGTTGTCATCAAATGTTGATAATTCAGTTGGTGATACCATTATCAATAACCCAGCACCGGTTGATCCAACCCCAGGTGTAGAGCTACCAGGTATTCCTTCTTCTTCACTATCTGCTGAAGTAAGTGCAGCGGTTGGTTTTGATGTGCAAGTTCAAGTTATTAGTGGTGAGATCACGGAAGACACAACGCTTGAAAGTAGCGATGGTACTAAACCAGTATTTTATGCGTTAAGTGGCGGCGTAGAAGTTACGGCTGGCTCAACCTTAACTGTTGACGAAGGTGCGGTATTATTTGGTCAATCTGGTAGCGATTACTTAGTTGTTCATCGCGATGCCAAAATTATGGCTGAGGGCTCTAAAAACGCACCAATTATTTTCACTTCATTGCAAGATGTAAAAGGTGAAGAAACATCTGCTGGTCAATGGGGGGGGATTGTCATTCTTGGTAATGCATCATCAAACAAATGTCCATCAGACGGCTCAGACTGTGCGCTTCAAGTAGAAGGTGTTGCAGAAGGTGCGGTATTTGGCGGTACGGATTGGGACGATAACTCAGGTGTACTTAAGTACGTAGTTGTTAAATATGCAGGTTATGAAATTGCACCAGATAACGAATTAAACGGTATTACTTTCGGCGGCGTAGGTGCGGGCACTACTGTTGATTATATTCAAGTTCACGCTAACGCTGATGATGGTGTTGAGTTCTTTGGTGGTGCTGTTGATATCAAGCACTTAGTGTTAACTGGTAACCAAGACGACAGCATAGACTGGGATAACGGTTTCCGCGGTCGCCTGCAACACGTTTTCGTACAACATGCAGCAAATGCTGGTGAAGCAAACCGTGCAATTGAAGCGGATAACGACGGTTCAACTCCAGATAAAGATCCAATGTCTAACCCAACAATTGCCAACATGACAATTATTGGTAACAACTTCGATACCGCAGATCAAGACTCTGAAGGTATCTACTTACGCGAAGGTACCTCAACAAGCATTTACAACACAGTGGTGACTGGCCCAGAAGAAATGGGTGAGTGTTTAGAGTTTGAAGCAGGTCAAACAGTAACTAACGCTGAATCAGGCATGATTGTGTTCCAAAATACAACTATGGCTTGTACTAACGGTGAAAACTTCAAAAATGCTGGCGATTTTGATTTAGCTGCATGGTTTAGTGCAGAACCAACTAACATGATCAGCACATCAATTTTAATTGACGAAAAGGGTGTGCCAAGCGCGCAATCACCATTACTTGGTGCGGGTCAAGACGTAGCAGCAGTAGACACTTGGTTTGATACTACAGATTACCAAGGTGCATTTGATGGCAAGTCTGACTGGCGTGACGGTTGGGCATTTGGTTTTGGTGGCGGTGTAATTACTGCGCCTGCTGAAGCTGAAGGTTGCCCGACAGGTACATCAGCAATCGCTCCGGTAAATGGCAAAACAACGTGTGAAATCTCAGGTACGATTACTGCTGATCTAACTTTAACTTCTGGTAACTTATATGCGCTTGACGGCCCAGTATTTGTGGGTAACGACAAAGCAAACTCTGCAACATTAACAATTGAAGCGGGTACCACAATTTTTGGTCGCTCTGGTGGTGATTACTTAGTGGTTAGCCGTGACTCAAAAATTGAAGCATTAGGCTCAGCATCTAAGCCAATTACCTTCACTTCTAGCCAAGATATTAACGGTGAAGTCACTGGCGCTGGCCAATGGGGCGGTATGGTATTACTAGGTAATGCACCATCAAACAAATGTCCTTCTGACGGCAGTGACTGTGCACTTCAAGTTGAAGGTGTAGAAGAAGGTGCAGTATTTGGCGGCACTGATTGGGAAGATAGCTCAGGTACACTTCGTTACGTTGTTGTTAAGCACGCTGGTTACGAAATTGCCCCAGATAATGAATTAAACGGTATCACTTTCGGTGGTGTTGGTTCAGGTACTACGGTTGAATACATCCAAGTGCATGAAAATGCTGATGATGGTGTTGAGTTCTTCGGTGGTGCAGTTAACGCAAAATATGTCGTATTAACGTCTAACCAAGATGACTCTGTAGATTGGGATAACGGCTTCCGCGGCAACATGCAATATGTGTTAGTGGTGCAAGATCCAAACGGTGGTCAAGCTAACCGTGCGATTGAAGCGGACAACGATGGTTCAAATCCGTCAAAAGACCCACAATCAAACCCAACAATTGCCAACATGACCATTATTGGTAATAGCTTCAAATCAGTTGATGCTGACTCTGAAGGTGTTTACTTACGTGAAGGTACGCGTGCTCAGTTACATAACTTTGTCGTAACAAACGCCGCTGGCGAATGTTTAGAACTTGAAGCGGGTGTAACAGTTGACCAAGCAATTGCTGGTGATACAGCCATTACTAACTCAGTGTTTGCTTGTGGCGAAAACTTCAAGAGCCAAGATAGCTCAACAGGTTCATTTGACCTAATGGATTGGGTGTTAAACATTAACACGAATAATTCAACTGCAGCGGGTATAGCTGATGTTGTTAACGGTATTTACACCATTGATTCGACAACGCCATATAGCTTCGGTAACCACCCATTCTTCGATAATGCTGACCATATTGGTGCGGTAAGCGAAGATAACGATTGGACGCAGGGTTGGACAGTAGGCTTAGAGTAGGTCTTACAACTTATTGCTAGTTAGCCCGTGGGCGAACTCAGAAGTACTCATTTACACTTGTAAACTCCGTGCTTCTTCATTGCCCACGAACTAACTAGCTTCAATTTGAAATACCTAAGCCTGATAGACATCAAGTGTTCATATCAGGCAAATCTAGTTCTACAAATAGTTCTACTTGAACTAGCCATTCCAAAGAGGTTTGAAATGAACACGAACAAAAAGCGTTTTGGATTATCAAGTTTAGCAATTGCCGTATTAACGGGCTTAACTGGTGTTCAAGCGATTGCCCAAGAAACTAACTCTTCACAAGCAACCGACGACGCCATTGAAGAAGTTGTGGTAAAAGTTAGTCGCTTAAAAGGTACAGCAAGTGCTGTGATTGAAGAGCGTAAAAACCAAGCGTTTGTTGCCGATATTTTAGGTGCTGAGCAAATTGCTAGAACAGGAGATAGTAATGCAGCAGCAGCGCTTCGCCGTGTAACGGGTTTAACGCTGGTAGATGGTAAGTTTATTTACGTTCGCGGTTTAGGTGAACGTTACTCAAGTACGCAATTAAATGGTGCGGCGGTACCATCGCCAGATCCAACGCGTACCGTTATTCCACTGGATTTATTCCCTTCGACTATTATTGAATCGTTGTCGGTACAAAAATCGTATTCACCATCAATGCCAGCGCATTTTGGCGGTGGTAATGTCGATATTCGATTAAAATCAATTCCTAGCCAATTTGTTTTTAATATGACTGGCAAGCTTGGTGGCAACTCTGATAACACCAGTGATGGCTTAAGCTATAACGGTGGCGATGATGATTGGTACGGTATTGATGATGGTACCCGTGAGGCGCCAAAAGCATTACGTACACTATGGAACAACTATGATGCGCTTAGCGATTTAAGCCAAGCGAATAATCGCGCGATAGCTGCCGATTTATACAAAGATTACGATCCAAAGTCTGAATCGGTTGATCCAGATGTGGGTCTTGCCATGAGTTTAGGTAACCGCTTTGAAGCTGACGATTTTCGTTACGGCTTTTTAACGGCAATGTCGTATGACAACGAATGGCAAGTATCGGACGAGTTTGAAGGCCAAGATTTTGCGCTGCAAGCTGATGACAGCTACAAACTAGTGCGCGGTTTTGATGATGTCCAATCAACTGAGCATTCAGTACGTTGGTCAGGTATGTTTAACTTTGGTGTAGAATACTTACGCGATCATAAAATTGATTTTAGCTCAACCATATTGCACGACACCCGTGACGAAATAAAAGATAAATTGGGTAACACCAATAACGTGTTATTAAGTGATGGTTTGCGTGTACGTGACGTTGATGTGACTTATGAAGAGCGTCAATTAATCGTTAACCAAGTACGTGGTAGTCATACCTTCCCACAACTTAATTTCTTAGGGGTTGATTGGAAGTATTCTGATGCCCGTTCTGAGCGTTACGCGCCGGGTAATATCTCAACACGTTTTATCTTAGCTGATAGCAATGAAGACGGTATTTTCGATATTGAAAATGACAGTTCATTGCGTAAAGCCACAACTGCATCACGTTACACTTTCCAAAAGTTACACGATAATGTTGAAAATGCGGGCATTAATCTCTCGTTACCACTAACGTTTGACAGCACTGAACTTGAGTTAAAAGCAGGTGCTGATTACATCGAAAAAACGCGTGATGCGTTTGCGCGACGTATTGATGTAAATACATTAGCATTTGATAACTTAGATTTAACCGGTCATCAATTAAATGATATTTTAAATAATGATGTCGTGTTAAATCATCCATTATCAGGTAGTGAGCAAGTTATTCGTGATACTTCAGTGGCAGGTGATGATTATTTATCCGCACAGAAAATTGATGCCTATTATTTTGAAGCAGATGCTTTCTTTAATAACACCTGGCGCATCAGTGGTGGTGTACGTTGGGAAGATTTCAGACAAGTGGTTGCACCATTAGACCCAGCAACAGGTCAGTTTGATATTCCAGCAAACCCTACCGAAGATGATTTAGCGGAATTAGCGTTTAAAGAAGACGACTACTATGGTGCATTAGCACTTACCTATATTGTTGATGAAACTATGCAATTTCGTGCGTCATATGGTGAAACTGCTATTCGCCCTGATATCCGCGAAGTTGCACCAGCCACTTATATCGACCCATTAACTGAATTCCCGATTGGTGGTACGCCGTCGGTACGCAGTACCCAAATTAAAAACTACGATTTACGTTGGGAATGGTATTTAGGCACAGGTGAAAACTTATCGGTAGGTTTATTCTACAAGGATATGATTGATCCGATTGAATCGGTACAATCGCCAGCACAAGATGGTCCACCGCTTATTCGTATCGCTAACGCGGAAGACGGTGAAGTCTGCGGTGTTGAAGTGGAATTCTTAAAAGATTTCGCGTTTCTTGGTGGCATGGGTAACGACTTTTTCTTATCAGGTAACGTAACCTTATCTGACTCAGAAATTAATATTGATACCCAAAAAGTCGTGGAACAAACTGGTGTTTCTGCGGCTATCACTAATGCAACACGTCGCATGACGGGACATTCAAAATACGTAGTGAACTTAAACTTAGGTTATGATCACCCTAATGGTAATCATAGTGCGACCTTAGCTTATAACGTGTTTGGTGACCGTATCATCATTCCTGGTATTGATGAGAAAGACGATGCCTACGAGCAGCCTTTCCATTCATTGGACTTTGTTTACACTTACTACCCAACGTTTGCGACAACGCTGAAGTTTAAAGTGCAAAATATGTTAGATGAAAAGAAAGAGCTGGAGTTTGACGATACTTTACTGCGCAGTGAAACTCGCGGTATTGGCTTTAAAGTTTCATTTAAATGGGATTTTGATTAATCAAAGCGAATATTGATTAATTAGAGACTAAATGAAAAGGCGACTTAGGTCGCCTTTTTTGTGCGTTTTAGTTTTGATTTATTATTTATTGATTAGTTAATTCTTGATTTACTAATTTTTGATGTACTATTTTTTGAATTTGTTAAGGCTTGTCTAGTTTAGCTATTAGCTTTTTTCAACATAGGAAACATTTCACCGCTGGGGACTTTTGCCATGGCATTTTTAAATGACGGGCGGCTTTTAATCTGTTCAAGCCAGCGTTGAATATTAGGGTAAGCCGATAAATCAACTCCAGTGTAGTCCACTGTTTCAAAATAGGCATAGGTGATAGTGTCAGCAATAGTGGGTTTATCGCCAACAATAAACTCACCTTTAGCCAACTGATTTTCTAATACCGGTAATTGCTGTGCTAAAAAGCTATTGGCTTCATCCAGCGCTGCTTGATCAGGGGCACCACCAGAAAATAATGCTTTAATTTGCGTTTCAAAAAATACCACGGTTAACCAGCGACCGATATGCAGTGCAGCAAAATCAACCCATTGATTAATCGCCGCACGTTCGGTAGGGCTGTCGCCATATAAGACATTGTTATTTTGCTCAGCAATTAGTCGACAAATGGTATTGCTTTCGAAAAAATGCTGTCCGTCAATTTCAACCGTTGGCACCTTACCTAGCGGGTGACGTAATAAATGCTCAGGGCTTTTGTGCTCACCTTGAGTTAAATCCAATAAATTTAATTGATAAGGCTGACCGGCTTCTTCGGCAGTGAGTAATACTTTGGTTAAATTAAAGGTTGGAAAACTGTGGATGATCATAGTGGAGTCCTTGTCTTTTTGTTCACAGGTATTGGTTCACAGGTATTAGTTCATAAAGTTGTCATGTTGATCATAGATAATAATCACCACAATGCTATGCAATTTATCAGCAAAACCAAGACTATTTTGTAGCAAGTTATTACCAATAAACCTATTGCAAAATACGGCTAATAGTTAGCGATTAATCTGCGAACTATTTGTGACATTTATTTGAGAACGGTAAGAAAAACGTCACTTTTTTGTAATTTAATAAACTTGAAATATTAGCGAAACATATTTGTCACATTAAAGCCCTAAAATTTGCCCCATCTTTTTATTACGGTGCTACTGCTTTTGCTTTTAATTTTATATATAGCAAAGCCAGTACCGTTAATTTATTGACTAAAGGTTAATTTATGAAATTGTCAAAACTCGCGCAGGCTAGCCTGTTCGTTGGTGTAGTAAGTTTAGGCATGACGGGGCTGGCTGCAAATGCATTCGCTCAAGATGCAGCACAGTTAGATAAAGTCGTTCAAGCAGGCCAAGAGATCAACCAATCGGCCAGTAAATCACAACAAAAAATTGATAAAATTGCTGATCAAATCCAATCAAAGCTTCAACAGTTCAAAGCAGTTAACAAGGAAATTGACGGTTTAACGGTTTATAACGGCCAAATGCAAAAGCAGATTGATAACCAGTTGGCTGAACTTGTGCAACTGGGTAACTCAATGGAGCAAGTGAGCATTATTGAACGTCAAATTTCACCATTAATGGCGCGCATGATTGATACCTTATCGGCGTTTGTTGCGCTTGATGTGCCATTTCTTCCAGAAGAACGTTCTACACGTGTAGCACAATTAAAAGCCATGATGGAACGCGCTGATATTGCTACTTCTGAAAAATTCCGTCGTGTAATGGAAGCCTATCAAGTAGAAGTTGACTACGGTCGCACCATTGAAGCTTACAGCGATATGTTAACGCTAAATGGTGTTGAAATGGACGTTGATTTTTTACGTATTGGTCGTGTGGCGTTTATCTATCAAACACGTGACGGTTCGCGTTTAGGTTCATGGAATAGCGAAACTAAATCTTGGGAAGACTTAGATGCAAGTTACCGCACAGATATCAACAAAGCCCTTCGCATTGCTCGCAAACAACTAGCACCAGACTTAGTTGTTGTGCCAGTAAACGTATCAGAATAATTTTGGAGCGGTTTAACGTGACTATTATCAAAAAACATTTATCAAGTTTATTCGCTGCCATTACTTTAACTTCTACGGCAGTATTTGCTCAGCAAGCCGCTGATTTAGACCAATTACTTCAGCAATTAGCTCAAGGTAAAGTAGCGCAATCTAAGCAAAACCAAGCGCGTGAAGCAGACTTTATCGCACGTAAATCTGAGCAAGATGCATTATTAGCGCAAGCGATTAATGCCCGTGATAATGAAATTAACTTAAGCACGAAACTTGAAGCTAATTTTCAAGACAACGAAGTAGACATCGCTAATAAACAAGACGCGCTAAATAAGCGTTTAGGTGAATTAAAAGAGTTATTTGGTGTGTTGCAGCAAGTGGCTGGCGATACCAAAAGTAAGTTTCAAAATTCAGTAATTTCAGCACAAATTCCAGGTCGTGAAGCGTTCTTAGATGAGTTTGCTCAATCAATGGGTTCCAGCTCTAAATTAGCGTCAATTGAAGAAATTGAAAAAATCTGGTTTGAATTACAACGTGAAATGACCGAAAGCGCGAAAATCGCTAAGTTCGATCGTGAAGTGGTTTTAGCAGACGGCTCTAAGCAAAATGCAACCGTGACTCGTGTTGGTAACTTTAACTTAGTGGCTAACGGCAAATATCTAGAATTTATCAGTGAAACCGGTAGTGTCGCTGAGTTAATTCGCCAGCCGTCAGGTCGTTACTTAGGTACTGCTGAAACCATGACCAATACCCAAAATGGTCAAGTGGCATTTGCTTTAGATCCAACCGGTGGTTCAATTTTAAGCTTATTAGTACAAGCGCCAAGCACCCAAGAGCGAGTTGACCAAGGTGGTCCAGTTGGTTATGTAATTTTAGCCATTGGTTTAATTGGTTTATTAATTGCGATTGAACGTTTTGTTGCACTTTATTTAGTGGGTAACAAGGTTAATCGCCAATTGAAAAATGCAACGCCTACCAACGATAACCCATTAGGCCGTGTGTTAATGGTGAAAGACGAAGCAAAAAATGCGGATTTAGAAACGCTTGAACTCAAACTTTCTGAGCGCATTTTAAAAGAAGTGCCGCAATTAACGTCACGCCTAACCATTATTAAGATTATCTCAGTGGTAGCGCCGCTTATCGGTCTATTAGGTACAGTTACCGGTATGATCAACACCTTCCAAGCAATTACGCTATTCGGTACTGGTGACCCTAAATTAATGGCAGGTGGTATTTCACAAGCGCTGGTAACAACAGTTTTAGGCTTAGTAGTGGCCATTCCTATGGTGTTTATCTCAACCATGCTAGCAACGCGTAGCCGCGGCATTATCAATGTATTGCAACAACAAAGCGCGGGCATTGTTGCAGAGCGCGCAGAACAAGGAGCGTAATCATGGTTGTATTCATCGAAATGATGAATAGTATCAGCGCATTCCTTGATACCGGTGGTCAAGTATTGACTGTGATCGCCGGTGTTATCTGCCTAATGTGGTTACTGATTTTTGAACGTGTGTACTTTTTCTTAAGAAGCTACAACAAGATCAAACAACAAGTGATCAGCCAATGGCAGCAAAGAACGGATAAAAAGTCGTGGAACGCTGAACATATTCGTATCGCGCAAGTGTCTCGATTAACTGAAATGCTCAATCAAAATGTTGCCCTTATCCAAAGTTTAGTAGTGCTTTGTCCGTTACTTGGACTGTTAGGCACAGTAACCGGGATGATTGAAGTATTCGATGTAATGGCAATTTCTGGCAGCGGTAATGCTCGTTCAATGGCATCGGGTGTATCGCGCGCCACTATTCCAACCATGGCTGGTATGGTCGGCTCGTTATCTGGGGTATTTGTTGTTACTTGGTTACAGCGTAAAACCAAACGCCGCACTGAGCAGCTAGAAGATTCACTATTAATGGATTAAGTGTTGGTTATTGAATTCCAACAAGTTTAAGCCATAGACATGATTTAAGTTTTTAAAAGGAGAGCAAGATGCGTTCTCAATTAGCAAAAGTTTTACAAGAGCAAGAAGAAGCGGAAGAAATAAACATGACGCCAATGCTGGATGTTGTATTTATTTTACTTATTTTCTTCATCGTTACCGCGTCATTTGTTAAAGAAGCCGGTATTGAAGTAAATCGCCCAGAAGCGGCAACTGCCGTGAAAAAAGAGCGCGCTAATATTTTAGTAGCGATCAGCGACAAGGGCGAGATTTGGATCAACAAACGTCGTGTCGATGTGCGTGCTGTACAAGCAAACATCGAACGCTTAAAAGCTGAAAATCCGCAGGGGACTGTAGTGATTCAGGCTGATAAAAAAGCCACCACTGACGTGCTAATCAAAGTGATGGACTCAGCACGTGCTGCTGGCGTATTTGATGTTTCGATTGCAGCGCAAGAGGCATAAGCATGACTGATTCAGCCAAACGTTATGCATTAGCGCTAGTGCTTGCCGTAAGTGTGACGTTTGTATTGCTGTGGAGCATGCAAATGTTAATCACTGGTGGTAAGAATGCGTTAACCGAACCGCCACGCGGTAATGTCTTAGATTTCATTCGATTGAAAAAAGACGAAACCGTGCAAAAGAAAGAGCGCAAGCCGCAAAAGCCACCTAAGCCGCAAACGCCACCGCCGCAAATGCAGCAACCGCAAATGCAGCAGGCTAACCCGAATGCTGATGCCGTAAGTACCTCTTTTAGCGCTGATATTGCTGCCGATACAGGCCTTGCTGGTGGCTTAAGTTTAGACAGCGGTGATGGCGATTACTTACCGATTGTTAAAGTTGCGCCAATTTATCCGCGCCGCGCACAATCTCGTGGTATTGAAGGTTACGTGATCGTTGAATTTACCGTGAATAAAAATGGCGCGGTCATCAACCCTGTGGTTGTTGAAGCTGAGCCTGCGGATATTTTTGATCGTGCTGCAATTGATGCAGCATTGAAATTTAAATATAAGCCGCGAGTGGTGGACGGTGTGGCAACAGAAGTTGCTGGCGTTCAAAACAAAATAACTTTCCAAATTGATGGCTAGGAGCGAGTAATGACTAAATCAAAATTTATCATGTCGATACTGGCAGCAGGCGTACTTTATGGTGCGCCTGCCATGCTAAGCGATGAGCTGTTTGGCAATCAAGCGTATGCCCAAGAACTGGCTAAGCAACCAGCTAAACGCACATCTGTACAAGTACCTGCTATGCGTAATCGTGTTTACACGCAGTTGGCCAGAGCACAGCAACTGGCAGATGGTGGTGACAAGCAAGCGGGCTTTGACGTATTAAATGACGTTAAACAGCGTATAGATCAGCTAAATAGCTATGAACAAGCCATGTTATGGAACTTCTATGGCTTTATGCATTACGGTAATGATGATATTGAAAATGCCATTGCTAGTTTTGAAAATGTTATCGCTCAAGAAGCGATCCCAGATAGCTTATATTTATCAACTGTATTTTCATTGGCTCAGCTGGCCATGCAGCAGCAAGACTACCAAAAAGCCTTAGGCTTTTTGAAACAGTGGCAGGTAAACAATGATAAGCCATTGCAGGCCAACCAGCATTTATTGTTTGCCCAAATTTATTACCAGGATAAGCAATATCAACTAACGGTTGATCATGTTAATGCTGCGATTGATTTAGCTAAAACTGAAAATCAACAGCCAAAAGAAAACTGGTTGATACTGCAACGCGCCGCGTACTATGAATTAAAGCAACCTGAAAACGTCACGAAAGTGATGGAGCAGCTAGTTAAGCTTTACCAAAAGCCTGAATACTGGATCCAACTTGCTGGTATGTACGGCGAAATTGGTCAAGAGAAGAAGCAGCTAGGGGCGATGGAAACTGCTTGGCAAGCGGGCTATGTTACTAAAGAAAGTGATATTGTGATGCTAGCGCAGTTGTATTTATTTAATCAGTTGCCTTATAAAGCGGCCAAGTTATTAGATGATACCATTGCCAAAGGCAATGTTGTTGCTGATGAAAAACGCATTCAGTTAATGGCGCAAGCTTATGTCATGGCAAAAGAAGATGCTAAAGCGATCCCTGTATTGTTCAAAGGCGCTGAAATCGCTGAAATCGCTGAAAACGGTAAGTTTGATGAGCAATTAGCTCAAGCTTACTTAAATACTGAAAAGTGGCAACAGTCTATTGCATCAGCGAAGAAAGCGTTAAGCAGAGGCGGTATTGATAGCTTTGGCAACATGTACTTAGCAATAGGTATGGCGTATTTCAACCTTCAAGACTTTGAACAATCACTAGTGGCTTTTGAAAGCGCGCAAGCTTATTCAAAAGTAGCAAAAGCAGCTAAACAATGGGCGGCTTATGTGAAGAAAGAGCAAGACTATCAACAGCAATTAGCAATGAATTAAGTCTTAATTAAAAGTGCAATAATCAAAAAAGCCGCTATTCGCGGCTTTTTTGTTTTTGAAGCAGAAACATCCTTAAATTCAGCTGACATTTGACGGGTGCAAACGTATTCATTAGTTCGGCTTTATTACTTTTACCCAAGATTTTCATAAGTATATTAAACCAATGTTAGTCGTCGTGTTATTTAATAACAAATTTAAGTTGTTGTATCTATTATAAATATTATCAATATGTGCATCTTGTGTAATTTTATTACGCAACAATAAGGGTTTTGTAGCGTAAAATGACCATAAATGTAATTTTATTACTAAATATATTTACATTAGAGTTTAGACTCTATATACTAGCCAGCAATTAGAGATTACTTATTTTTGCTTATTTACTGAGGTGAACCATGAAAACTTTATTTGCTGCTGCACTAACTATTGCTGTGTCTTTTACCGCGAATGCTAACGTTAACAACGTAAAGTTTCGTGCACTTGACCAGTCAGCAGAAACACAAATTTGTATTGCCGCTGCACAAGGCGGAATTGATGCTGCTAAAACTGCGGCAAATGAATTAGGTTTAAATTTTAATACTGTTAAGCGCCATACTGTTTGCAATAACCAGCCTATTAGCCAGTTCGCAGCTAAGTTCTTAACTGAGACCGCTGTTGAAGCATCTGTGAAGCCGACAATTGTTAAATTTGTTGCAGCTGACAACGCACCTGCATCGCAGATTTGTAAAGAAGCTGTGGTTAACGGTTTATCATCTGTTAAAGGCCTGCGCGGCAACATTAACGATATTTACTGTAATGGTGAAATCATCTCTCGTTTCGTTCGTAAGAACAAAGCGTAATAGTTTCTAGCTCTCCCCCCAACTAAAGAGCTTTCTAGCCTCGCCACTTTGGCGGGGCTTTTTTTTGTTTGCAAATTAAAGTCATTTAGCTGCTATAAATGATATTTTTTAACCTATACCTTTTGTGACATATTCCAATTTTTATGCTGTGGCTGAGGGGTAAAGACCAGTTACCGCTATTTAATCAAGAGAATCTTACTGTTACAGATAAAACTGGTAAACCAGTGTCGGTGTTTTCATCAATAAATAGCGATAAATTAACCAAAAAAAAATGTGATTTTTTTATGAAAAAATCATTGCAAAAACAGAGGTCAATATTTTAATGGGGTCGATTATGTTATCCACAGAAAATGTGGAAAGTTAACAAGTGCGATTTTCTGTGGATAACTTTGTGATCAAATTGCCATAGCAAAGGCGCTTCAATTGTTACATTTAAATCTATGTACTTATGATCAGTAGTTTGTTTAACAAAGAATCAAGAAAGAAAAATTTGGATCGTTAAATAAAAGCGGCAGGTGCAATTAGTCAGGTAAAAGGTAATTTTTACTAAAGGAGAAGGCTACAGCCCTTTATTCATTAGGGCTGTGGGATACAAAGTGTTCAGGCATAATACGAACGGTTTTGATCATATTATCGCTAACGTCGACGATCTCGACGGGATAACCGGCGATCCTTACGCTTAAGCTTGACTGTGGGATATCTTCTAAATATTCGATAATCAAGCCATTCAAGGTCTTAGGGCCATCTGTGGGTAAATCCCACGACATCTCTTTATTTATGTCTCGAATTGAGGCGCTACCGTCAATTAAATAAGAGCCATCTGGCTGCGGATGAACCTCTTCAGAAGTGGCTGGTGCCATTGTTGTGGTAAAGTCGCCGACAATCTCTTCTAAGATGTCTTCCAGTGTGACTAAACCTTGAATATCACCGTATTCATCAACTACTAAACCTAAGCGCTCTTTAGCGTGCTGGAATTTCAGTAATTGCACGTTAAGTGGTGTTCCTTCCGGAATAAAATATAATTCGCGAACCGCTCTTAAAAGCGTGGCTTTGGTAAATTGGTTTTTAGACAGTAAACGCAAAGCATCGCGCACATGAATGTAGCCTACTACGTCATCAATATTGTCACGATACAACAATACTCGTGTGTGAGTAGATTGTGTAAGCTGTCGTTGAATTTTCTTCCAGTCATTATTGATATCAATACCGACTAGTTCATTGCGCGGGATCATAATGTCTTCAACCGTGACATTTTCTAAATCTAAAATGCCTACCAACATGTTTTGATCGCGCTCTGCCAGTAAAGCACTGGATTCATTAACCACAGTACGCAATTCTTCAGTACTTAGGCTATGTTGCTCGCGCTGCTCGGAACTAATGCGCAACATTTTTAAAAAGCCATTTGTGATCCAGTTCACCATCACCACTAGTGGGTACAGAGCATAAAGCAGAATGCTTAGTAAAATTGAGCTTGGGAAGGCAACCTTTTCAGGATATAACGCGGCTAAGGTTTTTGGCGTTACTTCGGCAAAAATTAACACCACTAAGGTAAGAGCAAACGTTGCGTAGACCACGCCTACATCACCATATAAACGAATACCAATAATCGTAGCAATGGCTGATGCGGCAATATTAACTAAGTTGTTACCAATTAAAATCAGGCCAATTAAACGATCAGGGCGGCTGAGTAATTTACTGACTCGCTTAGCACCACGATGCTTTTGTTTTTCAAGATGTTTTAACCGGTAACGGTTAATTGACATCATGCCTGTTTCTGAGCCGGAAAAATAAGCTGAAATAAGTAGAAGTATGCCTAATATGATAAATAGCACACTGGTTGAAATGCTGTCCAAAAAGGGGTCCTTTTAACTAAACCTTTAAATGTAAATCTAAAAGCTAATCTTAGACTTACGTTATACCTTAAAACTTAATGTAAGAGAAATTCTTTCACAAATCGACTGCCAAAATATGACAAAGTCAGCAATATTGTGGCAATTATGGTTAATACTTGCACTTTATGTCCGCGCCAACCTTGCTTGTAATGTCCCCAAAGTATAGTGACATAAATAGATAAGGCGAATAATGATAATACCGTTTTGTGGGCATTAGCTTTGGTAAACAAGTTCTCTAAAAAGATAAAGCCAGTAATCTCTGTTGCTGCTAGGGCAAATGTACCGACAGCTAATACAGTAAATAATTGACGCTCAACCAGCATTAATGGTGGTAAGTGGCTAACTGCTATCAAGTTTTTAGACTTTAATTTCATATTGATATATGACACTTGAAAGCTGTATAACAGACCAATAATCAATACGCAGTACGCCAATAACGATAAGGTAATGTGGCTTAAAATAGCGAGGTTGGTAATAGCAAGCGGTCGTAATGCTGCTTCAGGTACAAGTAAAGTAATCAATAACCAAATACCAGCAAAGCCATAGACGGTTGGTTGTAATAAATTGAGCTTATATTTAACCGCAAAAGTGGTGATGATCATGGCGATCAGCAAGCTCACTAATGTAACGACATTCGGTAAATTAAAATTAATAAATTCATTGGTATATAAATGAGACGCCGTTGCCAAGCTATGGGCTAGTATGGCAACACAGGCACATAACATTACGATAACTTGGTTTGGTCCTTTGACATCAAACAGTTTTGATAAAATCGCTGTTGTCGCTATACCATAAAAAATGGCGGCAATTAACGTACTAATAGTAATTAAATCCACTATTTATCCTATAGTGCTGAGTTTACGCATGCGTGTTGAAAATCAGGCTCAGTTTATCAGATATATTTGTTAACGCCATGTTTGCAAACTATTAATTGAATATTTTCTGGCGAATGGGTTTGATGCTGGCAACAGTTAAAGTAATTGCAGCCAATGCACTTAGCCAAACCGGTAATAGCTCGTGACTATGTGCCATTTGATTGGCAATACTGATCCCGTAATGAGTAAGCAAGGCATCCAACAACAAGCCAAAGAAAATGGCGCAGCTATTTATGCCGATTAAATATCTGATTAATACTGCCGTTCCCATTTCATTTTTAATCACGCCTAAGGTCGAAATATTGGTGGCAGGTCCTGACATCATAAACACTAAGGCTGTACCTGGCGACAGGCCAGCTAAAATAAAACCTGCGGCAATAGGCGTTGATGCGGTGGCGCAAATATACATAGGCACAGAAATTAAAATCATTACTAACATCGCGCCAATACCACTGCCATAGCTAGTTAAGAACTCCGTTGGAATAAAGGTTTTAACTAAGGTCGCGAAAATTAAGCCAACGAGTAACCACTTAATGAGATCGTCAATTAATTGGGTTAATGCGTACTGAATTCCTTGGCGAGACTTTTCAATAAACGACGTTTGTTTGGTTTCAACACTTGATTTACTGGCGCAGCAACTGGTTTTTACCGGCTCTTGTTCTGGTGCGGTTTCAGAAGCAATAGTAGCCTTTGAAGAAATCGTTGGATCTGCTGCTTTGCTTGCACAACAAGAAGACTGCTTATTTTCTGAAACGGTGTTTTTGGCTTCTGTATTTTTTGTTGCAGTATCGTCAATGGATTTAAGTTTTTCTGCAGGAATAGTTTTAACTAATAAACCAGTAACAATTGCCGAGGTAATCGCTGCGATAGGGCGGTACACTGCCATAATAGGGCCCAACATGGCATAAGAAACACTAATAGAGTCGACGCCAGTTTCAGGTGTAGCCACTAAAAATGAAGCGGTGGCAGGAGATGAGGCGCCACTACGTCTTAATTCGGTTGCCACCGGAATTACTCCACATGAACACAAAGGTAGTGGTGCGCCGATAAGTGCAGCTTTTACAATGGCCTGATTGCCACTACCTAAATGCTTGGCTAATAACTGCTTGGGCAACCAAGCTTTCATTAAGCCCGCTATTAACAGGCCAAGTAATAGCCAAGGGCTGGCTTCTAAGGTCAGTTGAATAAAATTATTGAATAATAAACTTGTGGTTTCCACATCAACCCCAATATCTGCAAGCAACAACACGCTAATCATACCTGTTATTTAATGCGTTATCGAACTGGTTTTTGCTTGGATCTATTATTTGAGCATTTTATTTAACCGATGAACGCGTATAATGACGGGCAGTATTATTTCTTAACCCAAGTTAGAGACTTTCATGTTTGAGAATCTTTCCGATCGTTTAACTAAAACGCTTAAAAATATCAGTGGCCGTGGGCGCTTAACCGAAGACAATATCAAAGATACTTTACGCGAAGTCAGAATGGCTTTACTTGAAGCTGATGTTGCCTTGCCTGTTATTCGTGAATTTATTGCCAAAGTCAAAGAGCGTGCAGTGGGTCAGGAAGTCTCGAAAAGTTTAAGCCCAGGGCAAGTATTCGTTAAAATTGTGCGCACCGAACTTGAAGCGGCAATGGGTGAAGTTAATGAGGCGCTTGATTTAAAAGCAACACCGCCAGCCGTAGTATTAATGGCCGGTTTACAAGGTGCGGGTAAAACTACCTCTGTTGCCAAGCTTTCTAAGTTCTTAAAAGATCGTGAAAAGAAAAAGGTCTTAGTTGTTAGTGCTGACGTTTATCGTCCTGCGGCAATTAAACAACTTGAAACGCTAGCGGCGGAAGTTAACGTTGAATTTTTCCCAAGTGATATTTCGCAAAAGCCAATTGATATTGCCAATGCTGCTATTGATCACGCTAAGAAGCATTTCTTTGATGTGGTGATTGTTGATACTGCGGGTCGCTTACATGTCGACGAAGATATGATGGGGGAAATTCAAGCGCTACATGCGGCAATTAACCCGGTTGAAACGTTATTTACCGTTGATGCGATGACAGGTCAAGATGCTGCAAACACAGCCAAAGCATTTAATGAT
The DNA here is from genome assembly GCF_053470325.1 of Colwellia sp. MEBiC06753. Lineage (NCBI taxonomy): Bacteria > Pseudomonadati > Pseudomonadota > Gammaproteobacteria > Alteromonadales > Colwelliaceae > Colwellia > Colwellia sp. MEBiC06753. The sequence goes on from NZ_JBQMTM010000005.1 coordinate 68,745, forward strand.
GCTCTGCCTTTAACAGGTGTGGTATTGACCAAAACTGATGGTGATGCCCGAGGCGGTGCTGCGCTTTCTATTCGTCATATTACCGGTAAGCCGATCAAGTTTATTGGTGTCGGTGAAAAAACTGATGCCTTAGAACCATTCCACCCTGATCGCATTGCATCGCGTATCTTAGGCATGGGTGATGTGCTTTCCTTAATTGAAGAAGTTGAGCAAAAAGTAGATAAAGCCAAAGCCGAAAAATTAGCGAAAAAAGTAAAAGCGGGTAAAGGCTTTGACTTAGAAGATTTTCGTGAGCAACTAGTACAAATGAAAAGCATGGGCGGCATGATGGGGTTAATGGACAAGTTGCCGGGCATGGGCAATATGTCTGAGCAAATCAAAGGTCAGATGGACGATAAAATTACCGTTCGAATGGAAGCGATTATTAATTCAATGACGCCAGCAGAGCGTCAGCGCCCAGAAATTATCAAAGGTTCACGTAAACGTAGAATTGCCGCTGGTTCGGGTACCCAAATTCAAGACGTCAATAAGCTATTAAAGCAATTTACCCAAATGCAGAAAATGATGAAGAAAATGTCAGGTAAAGGCGGTCTTCAGAAAATGATGCGTGGTATGAAAGGTATGATGCCACCAGGTGGCATGGGCGGCTTTGGCCGTTAGTACTTTGTATGTAGCGTACTTTGTAGATAACTAGATGAAAACTGTAATAAAACGTAATTTTGGCAACGAAATTACGTTTTTTTGTTTTAGCGCAATACTTAATTAAAGCGACATCACTATAGTTGCAACCACTATTTCATACTCTTTATTTATTGGGAGTGAACTATGGTTGAAAAGCAAATAATAAGTCAGGCTGAATTAGACAGCTTACTACATATAAATGACTTTATTGAGCAAGCTAAAGCAGACTCATTAATCAGTGAAATTAAACAGGCTATTTTAAACTCTGGCAAACTTGAGTTACGTCAGTGGCAAGCGCTACGTAATCAAATTAGAGAAATTGAAGAATTCATCCCTCATATTGACCTGATCATCAAACTAAAAAAAGAAAGCGAATATAAAAATATCAATTACTGCCTTGTTTAAAAGTTAGTCTCGCAAACTTAGATATCACTTGCAATATCAGTGAAAAAGCGTAGAATACGCGAGCTTTTCTGTCTGTGTGTCAAAAGCACTGTACGGAAAGTGTCTGGAAATTTTGTTTAACATTAAATATATAGAGGACGGTATGGTTACCATTCGTTTAGCTCGTGGCGGCGCGAAAAAGCGTCCATTCTATCAGGTTGTTGTTGCAGATAGCCGTAATTCTCGTGACGGTCGTTTCATCGAGAAATTAGGTTTCTTCAACCCTTCAGCACAAGGTCAAGCGGAAAAGTTACGCTTAGACTTAGACCGTGTTAACCATTGGGTTGCACAAGGTGCTGGTTTATCTGATCGTGTGGCTAAGTTAGTTAAAGACGCGCAAGCGGCTGCTTAATTAAGTTAGTAGTTTTAGGACGTAGGTGAAACAATGAGCGAAAAAATCCTCCTAGGTAAAGTAGGCGCTGTTTACGGCATCAAAGGTTGGGTAAAAATTCATTCTTTTACTGAAGAGCCTGAAGCGATTTTTGACTATTCACCTTGGTCGTTAAAATTAGGTGATAAAGAACAATCTGCAGAAATTGTTGATTGGCGCAAACATAATAACGGGTTAATTGCCAAGTTAGCTCATATTGATGATCGTGACCAAGCACAGCGCTTGGTAAGTTCTGAAATATTAGTTGATGAAACGTTATTGCCAGAATTGCCGGAAGGTGAGTTTTACTGGCGAGACCTTATTGGAATGACTGTTGTTACTGACAAAGGCTATAGCCTTGGGGAAGTAACCGATATTATGGAAACTGGCGCTAACGACGTGTTGGTTGTAAAAGCGAATCGAAATGATGGTTTTGGTAAGAAAGAACGGTTAATTCCGTATATTTTTGACCAAGTAATTGTTTCGGTAAGCAATGAAAATAAACAAATTTGTGTTGACTGGGACCCAGGTTTTTAATCTGTGATGAGCAGCAAAATGTGGATAGGTGTTATTAGCCTTTTTCCTGAAATGTTTGATGCAATTACAGAATACGGGGTGACAGGCCGAGCGATTCGTCAGGGGTTAATTGAATTTCATAAGTGGAATCCAAGAGACTTTACCCATGATAAACATCGTACCGTTGACGACCGACCTTATGGCGGCGGACCGGGCATGTTAATGATGGTGCAACCCTTACGAGATGCTATTCATGCAGCAAAAGCGCAAGCAGCGGCAGATGGCAGAAACGCTAAGGTGATTTATTTATCACCGCAAGGCCGGAAGTTGAACCAAGTTGGTGTGAGTGAACTTGCTCAAGATAACTGCCTAATATTCGTAGCAGGCCGTTATGAAGGAATAGACGAGCGGATCATTGAGTCAGATATTGACGAAGAATGGTCGGTTGGTGACTACATATTAACCGGTGGCGAATTGCCAGCAATGAATATGATAGATGCCATAGCACGCTTTGTTCCTGGTGTACTTGGACATGAACAATCTGCCGAGCAAGACTCGTTTGCAGAGGGTTTACTAGATTGTCCTCATTACACCCGCCCTGAGGTACTAGATGCTGATTCCGCTGAGGAAAAAGCAGTGCCTAGGGTGTTATTGAGTGGTAATCACGAACATATAAGACAATGGCGTCAATTTCAGTCACTTGAGAGAACATGGCTCAGGCGACCAGAACTTTTAACTGACCTAGCTCTGACGGCAGAGCAAGCTGAGATGCTTGAAAAAATTAAGCAAAAAGCTGCTGACCGTGAATCCTAGGAAGAGGTAATTATGAGTAATATTATTAAGGCTCTTGAACAAGAGCAAATGAAGACTGACGTTCCTGCGTTCGCGCAAGGTGACACAGTAGTTGTACAAGTTAAAGTAAAAGAAGGTGATAAAGAGCGTCTTCAAGCGTTTGAAGGTGTTGTTATCGCTATTAAAAACCGCGGTTTACACTCAGCTTTCACTGTTCGTAAAATTTCAAACGGTGTAGGTGTTGAGCGTGTATTCCAGACACATAGCCCATTAGTAGACTCTATTGCAGTTAAACGCCGCGGTGATGTTCGTCAATCTAAACTTTACTACTTACGCGAGCGTTCAGGTCGCAGCGCACGTATCAAAGAGAAGTTGGCGAAAAAGTAATTTTTACACTTGTAAAAAAGTTTTACTTTTATACCCCAGAAAAAGCCCGAGCAATGCTCGGGCTTTTTGTTTGGCGTAACCTATCCGTAACCTATCGGTAACCTAATACAGTATCTATTCATTTAGCTGTGCAGCCTCAACTTTTATCCACTTTATGTGGCCTTTTTTGTATTTGTCTGTAGTTTTAGGGTCAGAGTGAGCAGCACGTTTTTGAGGATCTACACCATTTTGTGAATAATTAAAAATAGATAAAGATCTAATTTCATGGAATGTAGGCCTTTGTTCTTTTTCTAATTCGTTATAAAGCTCAAGCATATCCCTCAATTTTGAGAAGCCTTCAGAAATATCTGCTTTTCTTACTTGAGTTTCGTGTGTGATTCCTTTGGCGAGCTTTTGTGTTTTCCTAATCTTTTTTCTATGAACTATGTATGGTGAATCGATCTTGTCTAATTTTGAATCTTCTATGATTTTTTTAATTTCATCGGTAATAGGAATTACAACTCTTGATGCTTCGTGCTTTTTTACTTTTTCTCGGTGTACGTAAATTTCTCCATAAACTCGAAGTTCAGAGCCATGATCTATTTCAGGTTTATCGAACCAGATACACATGTTCGAGCTACACAACCAAGTATGATTCTCTTACACAATTAAGCATGGCGCGCTCCATAACAAACGCTTTTGCCTTTACTGGATCTGCGGCTGTAGCCATAAACATGGCTTGTCGCTGAGCTTGGATATCGGTATCGGTTGATTCCATTAACTTTTTATTGGCAATGGTGTGCTCTTGAACAAATTTCACTGCAAGATCTTTGCGTTGGCGATTATACAGCTCAAACAATGGAATATGATCTTTGCCATTTTTGATAATGTCAGTTAATTTTTCCGCTAAGTTATAAGCATCATGCAAACCACCATTCATGCCCATACCACCGAGCGGGTTATTTAAATGACATGAATCACCGGCTAATACCGCTCGACCATTAAAATAGCTTTCGGCAACACGTTGATGAACGTTATATAAAGTACGGTGATCAATTTGATAATCGCCGTCTTTCGAATGCAAGTGCTGAAGTCGCTCTTGAATATATTCATCACTTAAATAGGTTTGTAATTGTGCTTCGCTGGCATTTTCAGCGGTTGGCCACAGTACGCGCCATTTTTTGTCTGTGCGCAAAATAACACACCATTCATCAGGATCTGAGACATAGTTCACATAAGAAAAATTGTCGAACACTTGCTCAAACGGGAAGTCGGTACTGGCAACAAGAAACTTTTCATCGTATGTAAAACCACCAAATTCAATGCCTGCGCCTTTTCTAACCACACTTGACGCGCCTTCGCAGCCAACAATAAAACTACCGGCAATGGTTTTCTCACCTTGTGGTGTCTTAACAGTGGCAGTAACGCCGTCATCCGTTTGCGAAAAAGCGACTAACTCGTGTTCGAACAAGTGTTGAACACATGGATATTGTTTGAGTTTGTCAGCAACAATATAGGTCATTTCATATTGCTCAAGTTGTAGACGGAATGGGAACTTGGTTTCATCGGCGATCACCGACATATCAAATTCTGCCACTTCACCGGTTTTTCTATCGCGATACTGGTATTTATCAACAATCAAGCCTTTATCGATCATCGCTTGAGCGACACCAAGCTCATCGAGCATTTCTATTGATGGTGGGTGAAAGGTTGAAGCACGTAAATCTATTGGCAGTTTTGCTTCTTTTTCTAACAGGACAACGGCAATATCATGTTGCGCCAAATAAAGCGCAAGTAATGAACCAGCAGGGCCTGAGCCTGCAATAATAACGGGAGCACAAGACTGCGACATAAGAGCTTTTCCTATTGTTTATGATTATTCTGAATATGTTCGATAATATTGTTACACGCCATAACATCAGCATATTTGGCGTGCATATCATGTAAGTTTGCGGCGTGAGCTGCTAAATTTCGGTCACCAACGGCTTCTTTGGCAACCACAACAGGGTAATCATGCTGTAGGCCATCGACGACTGTCGCCCTAACGCAACCGCTAGTCGTTAGGCCGGTGATAACTAACGAGTCAGCGTTAACCGCTAGCAACTGCTGAGCGAGATCTGTGGCAAAAAAAGCACTGGCCCAGCGTTTTTCTATAATTACTTCCCCGTCTTCAGGGGCTAATCTTTGATCAACCTTGACCCAATAAGAATCTGGTGTCAGCAGATTTAACGCATCAATTTTGGCGCGAAATACTTTTGCTTGTGATGACGATGTATAAACGACAGTGGTGAAAAAAACGGGCAGACTATGCTCTCTAAATACTGCTAACAATGATTGATTGGCAGCAACTACCTCTGGGCAGTCAGTACCTAATGGACATTCACTGCTGGTAAAGCCGTTGATCATATCAACTAGAATTAACGCGGGTCGTTTGCCTAAACCAATTGATTTGCGTGCTAAATCCATATCAACCTCAAAATTCTTTAATTAACTGTGCTACTTCACCAGCGTGGGTTTCACAAACATAGGTTGAACTATCGCCAATTTCTGCTTTATAGCCATCAGCTAATAAAGCAAGGGTATCATCAACAAAAGGCTGTAACACATCGCGATTGCCGGCAAAGACCAATGTTGGGCAATGAATGGTTGTTAAGCGTTTGGCAAAGTCGTGTTCAGCCACCGCTTGATATGCTTTACGGTAGTTATCGCCGAGTGCTAATGCCGTTATGGTTTCACGCAGTGTTAGTGTCAGTTCAATATTTGGGTCTTTTGCGCGAATTTTTTGCCAATAACGCTGTAGAAACTCGCCTTGCTCATCAAGGCTGTTATCAACAACACTTGCAGGTAATGACTGTTTTAATGGCTCTGGTAACAGCGTTGGCCCTGATAAAATTAGCTTATTAACTAATTGTGGCGCTAACGCCGTAAGTTCTACCGCTACCGCAGCGCCACTGTGATGACCAAATACCCTAGCTTGTTCAATCCCGAGGGCGGTTAAAGTCTGTAACACAGAATCTGCGTACAGGTTAATGCTGTGCTCTACTTTTTCTGAAATCAGATCACTTTGGCCAAAACCAATAAAATCAGGGGCAATACAATAAAAGTCGTCTGCTAGTAACGACATCATCGAACGAAACATTTCGCCCGTGCTTGGCGTTTGATGCAGTAGCACTAAGGACGGATTTTCAACATTACCAGCGGCTAAATAATGAATTTGGCCATAAGCTGTTTGTTGATAATGTTTGCTGATCTTCGCGTTCATGTTACAAGCTTTCGTTAACTTCAATACTGACCCATTTTACGTCAGTAAACTCTTCGGTTGAGTAAGCGCCACCGCTGCGGCCAATACCTGACAACTTGCTGCCACCAATAGGGGCGAGGGCGTTTGATTGGAATGAGTGCATACCAATGTGTACCGAACCTGCGTTAATTTCTTTCGCCGCTTGCATCGCCCAATTTATGTTTTTGGTTAACACACATGACGATAAACCAAACTGTGAATCGTTAGCGATAGCGATGGCTTGTGATAAATCTTGAGATTTAACCACATTGGTTAATGGCCCGAATGACTCATCACACCAAGCACTGGCGCTACTTGGAGTATTTAATAATACCGTTGGTTGGAAAACTAAACTTGCGGTGCCGTCAGGGTAGGGGATCGGTTTACCACCCGTTAGCAGCTGAGCACCTTCACTGATGGCATGGTCAATATGCCGGCTAATTTTATCAACCGCTTGTCGGTTAATGAGTGGCCCATAAACGGTATTAGCATCTCGAAGTGGCCCTATCGCTAGGTTTTCTGCAATGGTTTTTAACGCCGCGATAAATTCATCATAAATGGCTTCATCAACAATCACCCGGCTATTAGCCATACAAATTTGTCCACCATGGGTAAAAATCCCTTGGGCAACTATTGCGGCGGCTTTTTGTGGGTCTACATCTTTGCAAACAATGGCCGCGCTTTTGCCACCTAACTCAAGTTGTGCTTTAACCATGCGTTTCATGGCAACCGCGCCAATATGAATGCCGGTTTGTGTTGAGCCAGTAAGGGCAATGCAATCAACATCCTCATGCTCCACGAGCGGTGCGCCACATTCTACGCCAAAGCCAGTAACTACATTGACCGCAGCAGCAGGGATGCCAGCTTCAACCAATATTTTGGCAAACTCGATAGCAATGACAGGTGTTTGCTCAGACGGTTTAATCACCACGCTATTGCCAGCGGCAAGTGGAAATGCCGCCATTTTTGTGAGCAATGATAACGGTGCATTGTAAGGTGAAACTACCGCTACAACCCCAAGAGGATGACGAAAAACCATAGATAAGCGATCAGGTCTGTCATTGGGAAAGGTTTGACCATACAAACGACGCGATTCACCGGCAGCAGTGCGCAATAAATCTACCGTGTACTTTATTTCAAAGATCGCTTTGGTAATGGTTGAACCGCTTTCATCAATAAGAATATCTAACAGGCGCAGCTCACCTTCGCGTTCAACGATATCAGCTGCTTTTAGTAACGCCGCTTCTCTGGCATTTGGCGCTAACGCAGACCAAGTTTGATAGCCTGCTTTTGCTGAGGCAATTGCCAGCCCTACATCGGCGGCATTGGCTTGGGCAGCTTTGGCATAAAGTTGTTCATCTGCAGGGCTTAAAACATCAAAATATTGCTGAGTCGATGGTGATATATCTTGCCCGTTAATAAAAAGCTCGGTTGTTTTCATTAGCATTCTCTTGACTGGTTAAGCGACACCGACTACTCGGGTACCACGGAAAAATTCAAAAGTTTCTTTTAAGCCTTCATCGCCAAGACCAGATTTGCCCCAAGCAGCTCGCGGTAAATCTGGTCTCAGGGCAAATAGTGAAACATCATTAATTTTAACGACCCCCGCGGTTAATTTACGTGCTATCGGCCAAGCTGATTCTTCATCACCAAAAACATACGCAGCTAAGCCATAAGCTGTGCCATTAGCTATTGCTACTGCTTGTTGCTCACTGTTAAAGCTGTGTACGGTCGCCACTGGGCCAAATACTTCTTCTAAGGTTTGTTCGGGTGATAAGCCGGTGATTAATGTTGGAGGATAGAACCAACCAGCAAGTTCAGGTAGCTTAGTATGTTGGATGAGTTCTCCGCCTAAACTTTGATATTCAGCGACTCTAGTTTGAATATGAGCAAGATGGCCTTGATGAACCAGCGGCCCCATTTGGCTATCTGGTGTTAATGATGAACCTAAGGTAATTTTTGCAAAACGTTCACGGACTTTATCAAGTAACTCGGGCAGAATTTTTTCGTCAACCACCAAACGACCAATAGCGCGACACCACTGAGCGTTCATGGTCGTTAAACCGGTTATTATACTATCGGCGGTAGCATCAAGGTTGGCACTTTCTAACACCACTAGGGCGTTATTACCACCAAGCTCCAATTGTGCAGGTTTGATATTGGCGCCACAACTTTGGCCAACCGCTTGACCGCCAACTGCTCCACCGGTAAAGGATACTGCGGCAACTTGATCGGCACTGGTTAATAAACTGCCGACATGGCCACCGCCATGAACAAATTGAAAAACCCCGTCTGGTAAGCCTGCCTCGACAATTGCCTGTGCAATATATTGCGCGGAACCACTTGCCCATTCAGACGGTTTAAATACCACAGTACAACCTGCAGCAAGCGCGCTAGCAAGCTTATGACAGGCAATGCCTGATGGCGCATTCCAAGGGGCGATAATGGCGGCAACACCCAGTGGCAAGCGCTCTACAATAATTTCATTGCCATGCTCTCCGTGTAAATGTTCTTCCGGCCATAGCGAGCGTAAGTGGCTTGCTGCAGCTTTAAAAGCCAAGCTACATACCGTGCTGAACTTTTCAGTTAAGCTGAGTGTCACGCCTGTTTGCAGGGCATCTACCTGAGCGATGTTTTCAGCTTTTTCTACTAATTTTTCCGCGATTTTTTCAAGGTGATCAGCGCGTTCGTTATACGGCAATTCTGACCAACTTCCTCGATGAAAGGCTTTATAGGCAGAGTTTATCGCATTGTTAACTTGAGCTTCGTCGCTACTTAACTGCTCGCCAATCACCTCAGCCGTGTTGGCATTATGTAACGGCTGATTTAAGGCGACAGCTGGCGTTTGCCACACACCATCGATAAAATTTTTAAATTCAGGTAACTGCATTTTCAACCTATTGTTAACTTATTTATTCACGCCAAATTGATTTTGCTCAGCACCTTCAACTTCCATCTGAGCCGCCATTAAGCGGCCTCGCTCGGCTGGAAATGCCTGTACCAATGCCATCGCCATTTCTCGCAAGCCATGGGCACTTGGGTTGGAAAAAGCTGTGCCGGTCGTACCGGTACATTTTAAGGCGTTAGTGGCCACTTTAAATCCGTATTCCGCGACTTGGCCTTTACATAAGCGCCAGCGTTTAACCACTTCTTGTTTAGGTAAAATCTCTGGCACGGCAGTTTCTAATTCTACCTGGCGACGTAGCCATAAAACGGCAGTTTCTAAGTCAGCCATCATTTCACCTATTAGCTGTTGGTGCATAGGTGAACTGGCAATAGATTTGTCTGAATCACCAAATTTTGCTTGGGTGAGTGTGGTCAATGTGGTGTTATAAATTGCCCAGGCTTGGCCAAGGTATACTGCAATGCTGGCTAGTTGGTTGCCAACAAAGCTACCGCGACTCATTTGCATTGAGCGAACAAATGCGCCCGGAATGGCTAATGCATTTTCTTCGCTGACAAAAACATCTTCTAAAATTAAGCCATGAGTAGCACTACCACGCATTCCGATAGCATCCCATTTTTGTCGCTCACTAACGCCTTTAGCATCACGGTCAATAAAAAACGTCGCTAGACCACTGGCATCATCATAGCCTTCAATGCTGGCAGTGACTAAGTACTGATCGGCAACACCGGTGGCGCAGCCAAAGCTTTTAACGCCGTTGATGATATAGCCACCGTCAACGTTGCTGGCTTTGGTGCTGATATTGATTGCGGCTTTTTCTGATTTCACCGCCTCTGATGCAAAGTTAGCGAGCCATTTACCATCTTGCCCCATGGTAGTGAGCACTTTTTCAGCAAATGTTTTAACTTTTTGCGCTTCTTCACCTTCAAATAACCCTGCTTCAATAGCTTCTAGGGCTAATAAGCCTCGAGATGCTGACGAGCAATGGAAGAAGTAACACAATGCGGTTGACGGGCAGACCGATCCAATAGCAAAGGTCGCTGCGGCAAGGTCGCGTAAACCGCCGCCTAAACCACCATATTGCTCTGGAATAATTAAGCCCAATAAACCGGCATCGCTTAATGTTTTCACGTGTGGCAGGTGAAATTCACCATTGCGATCAACATCCTTAGCTGCTGCTTTGATAGTTGCTAGTACATCTTCTACCTTCTGTGCACGTTGTTTTTCAGCGGCCGTCATGTTTTCGACAAAATGTTCGCCAGTTAATTTCATAGGTTCTACTCCATTACTTCGAGTTTGGCTCAAGTGTTGTTTTTAGTTATACGCCGTTTAAATTATTTGCCGCTTACGTTATTCGCCGCGTAGCAGGGCTCTGATTTTTTCACCGGTATCGGCACCAATTAAGCCGTCGACACGTCCCCAAACAGGGTCTATCTCTGGATTAAAAATTGCGGCGCGATTAGCTTGATCGCGATTAACTAATTGCTCAGCGCTAGGTGCGTTTTCAACGCCTTTATTAATTAGCTCAAACCAGTAATTACGGTAATTTTCTGCGTGTTCAAATAGTGCTAAAAATCCGGCCTCGGTGGCGCGGTGTACTAGCATCCACGGTGACATAATTGCGCGCTGGCGCGGCGATATTTGTGCTGGAGCTAGGCCTTCAATCGCTTCAGCGGCATTGTAAAGTTCGGTTAGCGGTTCAAATACTTCATTCATATACTCAATGTCTGCACCAAGATCGGTGCGTGGTGTTAAATCTAAGTGGAACGCAAAGTGCTCACCAGCGCTCACTGAATCTAAGGTAAAGTGTGGGACAGCTGAGTCTTTTGGCATAAAGCCGTAAATCATATGGGAATCTAACATCATTTGCGGGACAACTATTGAACAGGTCACTAGCTTATCTAGTGGCCCGCCTTCAAATACACGGACATGGCCAACTTTGCCTTGCACCATAGGTAGTTGGCTAATTAATGTGATAAAGGGGCCGCCATCTTCGCCAAGTATTTCATTCATGCCAAAATGTTTAACAATGGCATTTAAGTTAGTGTCTGATAAATTTTGTGGATGTGAAATTGTCATAAGTTACTCTTTAAATTTGATTTACAGCATGGCTTGAAGTAATTGCCAAGGGCGGTTGTTAATAAGGTGAGTTCGATGTGAACATACTTTATTATTTGCTGCTTGTGGCTGCACGATAGCCGTGGTCGTCATTTGAACTGTTTGGCCTTGTATGCGCTCACTAGCGCTCAGTAAGCCGTCAAATTTTCGCTCTTGCCAAGGTGTCATAATGGTAAATTCTTTTTGTAGTGGGCAGATAATGTTATTGGCACTGTTGATGTCCGCCGCGATAATATTAACGCGGTTTTCTGACGCTCTTTCCCATAAGCCGGTAACTGACTGCCACTGCTCTTGTTGGCGCAGCGGGGCAAACACAACCTCTGCGCCTTGCATGGCAATCAAGCGATAACTTTCAGGGTAAATAGCATCGTCTTCTAAGCTTATCGCTATTGCGCCATAAGGACTTTGATAACAACTAAAGCTATCAGTCAATGCAGACCAGTGATGGCGCTGACTAAAATGCACTTGTCCTTGTTCAAATACAATGCCGCTGCTGTCAATAAGTACGCCAACATGTGCCGTTTTTCCGTTAACCGTTTTAACAATACTGGTGGCAATCAATTGACCATTTTGACAAGCGTTAGCTAGTGCATTAACAATAGTTTCGCTTGAGCTGATTGCTTGTTCTGCTTCGCTAGTATCATTAAGCCAGAATAGTTCAGGCAAACAAATTAGTGGGGTGTCATTATGGGCTTTTATTTCAGCTAAAGCTTGCTCAAGCGAAGTTGCACTAATTGCCGCGCTTTTAATGTCGAGCTTGCCGTTAAAAGCTGGCAATACTTGCGTTTGTGGGTCTTGACCTAAACTCTGATATAGCTCTGGGCGACGGCTTCTAAATATATCAGTACCGTCTGGGCGGGTTTTATTGTCGGCCTTGCTGACATTTATATCCGCCCAAATCACTTCTTCACCTTTACCGGCAAGTGCTAGTACGGTGCCATCAGGCGCAACAATTTGGCTATCACCAGCACCATGTAAGAATTGTTCTGGAATGCTAATGGCTTCAGATATTGGCGTTAAAATTTCTTCTGGGATCAATGGCCCTACTTTGTTAGCAGCAACAATAAATACTTTATTTTCAGCGGCACGCACCGGAATATGTAATTCACCTTCATCAAGGGCGAAAGAGTTGAGGTTATTACAAAGTACTTGCGCGCCGCGCAGTGATAAACATCTTGGCGTTTCATTGATAACACCGTCCATACATGAATACATGGCAAGGCGACCAATTTCAGTGGTTAAAATAGGGCCTTGCTCGGTGGCAATATCAAGAAAATCATTTTCATGGCCAACTAACACTTGCTTATTATTTTCGCCAATTAATTCTCCTGTTGGCGAAAACATTAAGCTAGTTCCGGTTACTCGATTACCATCGCGACGAACAGTACAGTTAATGCTTAAAAAGACATTTGCTTTTTTCACTGCGGCTGAAATGGCACTAAGAAAGGCGCCGTTTAAATCAACAGACACTTGATAGCAATGTTCTTGATCGTCGTACCAAGAGTTGTGGTTTACAAATTCTGGTAATACGATAAGGTCAGGTTGGCACTCGCTTGCTTTTTCGATCATTCTCAAGCAAGTGGCTAGATTAGCCTCTACGTTATTGGTAACGGCAAACTGGGCTGCGGCAACTCTGATCATAATCTTAATATTCCAACTATTGATAACAAAAGCGTGTTATTCTATAAATCATTTGTTATAAAGTAATAACATTAGTTCATTTAGTCAATACATCGACAATAAAATGTTATAACATTAATACAAATGATTAAATGGTTGAATTCAAACTCTGTTAAAGTTGGTCAAGTTAAGGTTGGATAATGGAAGCAAGTTATCAATATTCTTTAGCACTAGCGCTATTTGATTTTGTCCCTGTGATTTTGTCATCGTTAGCATTAATTTTAATTTTTAAGCTAATTAGTACGTTAGCTGAGCCGTTATCTAGGCTGGCGCTTGCCGGTGTTGTACTAATTATATTAGGCGGAAGTGCCAAAGTGACTTGGAAATTTCTTGTTGCTGCGTTCGATATTGATATTATTTTATTAAATAACAGTTTATTTATTTTTATGGCACCCGGCTTTACGTTACTGACTCATGCGTTTTGGTTAGCCCGCAGAAATTTACATCAACTCTCTAGTCCTATAAATAGCCAACCAATAAGACCTGCATCTATCTGGCTTCTCCCTATCTCCATCATTGCGTTATTTAGTCTGACAGCCACGTATTTATCATTGGAATTTCCAACGAAGAAGTATTGGTTTTTCTTGCTTTTATTGCAAGTCACCTTAGCTAATATTGTGTTTATTTGGCATTGCGCTCGATATGCTTGGCTGAATAACAACACCATGGCGATGGGCTTATTTATTTTAAATTTATTAGGGACATTTATGATGTCTTACCTGGGAAGGTTAAGTAATAGCAGTGAAGCGGGCCAGTGGATAGCAGAAATTACCAATACCTTTACCCAAGGTGCTTTATTGTTAGGGGCTTGGCTAATTTATAAAAAAGCGAATAGACAGTTGAACTGTTCTAAAGATATAAACGTATAACAATTACAACAGCAGTAATTCACCTAGTTAGGAAAACAATAATGACGACAGAAGTAGCGGCCAATAAATATTTATTTATTGATATTAATCAAGGGGTAACCCGTTGGAATATGTCAGTTTTTTATCTGACCTGTGTTGCTTGTATTTTACTTGGCACATTTATAAATGCCTTTCAGCCATTTTTATTCACTGAATTGATGAATATTCCGAAATCCGAACATGGCGTAGTGAGTGGTAAATTAAACTTCTGGGGAGAAATGGCCATTATTGCCAGTGTTGGTGTTTGGGGCGCTATTTCTGACAACATTGGTCGCCGCACGGTCATGGTGATTGGTTTTATCTTAATCAGTATTGCATTGTTTTTATACCCAAGTGCCAGCAGTGTTAATGAACTCGTCATTTACAGAATGATTTATGGCGTTGGTATTGCGGCAGCAACTTGTATGATTGTGACGTTACTTGCAGATTATGCGGTTAATCGAAGCAGAGGCAAAGCTGCTGGTTTACAAGGTGTTTGTAATGGTATTGGTGCTATGGTGGCGCTGTTCTTGTTATTGCGATTGCCAGCAATTTTTCAAGCCAATGGTTGGTCGGTGGTCGAGTCAGGCGTTGTGACTTACTATATTGCTGTTGGGTTTTCGCTTTTTGTCGCTGCTATTTCATTCAAAGGTTTGCAATCGAGAGCTCTCAAGAAAGAAGGACAACAACAAAGCTTAGCTGCGTTAATGGTAGATGGAGTTAAAGCGGCGAAAGATCCCGGTATTGCCTTAGCCTATGGTGCAGCTTTTGTTTCTCGAGCAAATTTAAGTATTGTCGGTGCATTTATGACGTTATGGTTATCTAACTACGGCACATCAGAAGCTGTGGGGATGTCAGCAGCCGATGCATTGAAAAAGGCGGGTATTTATGTTGGTATTGCCCAAGGTGTTGCATTAATGACCGCGCCATTGTTTGGTTTACTCACTGATAAGGTAAATCGGGTAACGGCGTTATCGATTGCGCTATTATTAACCTTTGTTGGTTATGGTGGTACTTATTTTGTTACAGATCCATTCGGCGGCCTGATGATAGCTGTGGTGATTGTGGTTGGCTTAAGTGAAATTGGCGCGATTATTACCTCTGGTGTACTGATTTCTCAACAAACTGCCGAAAAAAATCGCGGAGCTGTTATTGGTATTTTTAATTTATGTGGTGCCATTGGCATCTTAGTGTCGAGTATTATCGGTGGTTATTTATTTGATCACTGGATGAATGCAGGCCCGTTTATCTTTGTTGGCTTTTGTGGCTTGATTGTCTTTATTTGGGCATTGGTGGTGAAAAATAAAGTTCATCCTCATGCAGAACAAGCTTAAATAAAATTTAAAATCAGTTAAAAGGCTAGGGCAGAAAGTACTGCACTAGCTTTTTTTGCATTAGTTTGAAAATTTTTTTAGGCTGAAAAGCCAAATAATAAGGGTTTATCTTTAAAGGGTTAGCGCTAGGAGTTTTGTTGCTCGATTAATTCAATTAGTTCGCCAGCCTCTCCATACAAAACGCAATGACGGGCTTGCGCGATACTGAAAATATCATTTGGTGCAACGGCGAGTTGTTCAAGTGATTGAACAAAGCAACTGATCATCGCGATACCAGCAGGAAGGAAACCATCACCAACAACTTTTGGTGTCGCTTTGCTAACTTCATCAATTTCAAACAGCGCATTACCATTTAATTGTAGGGTAGCGACTGGATATTGATGGTTGATATCAAAGCCCCAGGTTTTATTCAGCGCAGTGATCTTGGTATCAAAGCTTAATCCGCTATGCTGATTTAAGTTTTCATAGAACTGTAAGCTTTTTTCTCTGCTTGTTGTCGCTAACACTGGAATAAATAAATCACCAGTAAAAGCGGACGTTTCTGGCAACTCAAAGGGCGGTACTTGCCCTTGAATTTCTGTAATATAAAGCACTTCACCACAAGGGCCAGCAACCTGACAAGCTTTAATTTTATCGCTTAACTCCAAATACGCTGGCGGGCTGATAATGGTAAAAGCGTTATGTTGGCACAGGCATTGATATACGGCATCAACATCGGCAACATTAACTTCCAACGCTAACCAGCCTAAATGTGTTAATGGCGTTGGCGTAGCAGCGCTTTTATCTTCAATTATTCTTAACCATGCATTACCGTTCGCAGCAGCCAATAGTGCAACATTGGCATTGATCAAGTTATTAGCCTGATAAGCTTGCGCTTGTTCACTTGATAATTGTGTGCGGCTTATTAAGGTAAATTTTAATGCCGTTTGATATGCCTCAATAGCTTGTTCGATATCATTACTAACTAAAGTGGCTTGAGTGATGGGGCCTAATTGTTTAGTCATAACTTATTGATATTTTTGCCCATTCGCCAATATATCGTCGGTGCCTAATAACTGATTTAAGCTGGTTAAATCGAGCATTCGTTGACGATACTGCTCAGTGTTACCGTTGTTCTTAAGGGATGATAAAAATTCTTGCGCCATAAAGGTGTAGGCTCTAACTAAGGCCCCTGGAAAAATCGCCAGCGAGTAGCCCATTTTTTCAAGATCATCGGCTTGTTTGATAGGTGTTGAGCCGCCTTCAACCATATTTGCTAATAACGGAATTTTATTTGCAAAAGTTTGATTAATTTTTTCCATTTGGCTGATATTTTCTGGTGCTTCGATAAATAACATATCGGCACCTGCCTCCATATAGGCATTGGCACGTTCGAGTGCTGATTCGAACCCTTCGACAGCAATAGCATCAGTGCGAGCAATAATCATGGTATTTTCATCATTGCGGCTATCGACAGCTGCTTGTATTTTCCCCACCATTTCACCTTGGCTAACTAAGCTTTTACCTTTTAGGTGACCACAACGTTTTGGCATTTGTTGATCTTCAAGTTGAATGCCTGAAGCGCCCATACGTTCAAATAATTTAACCGTGCGAATAACATTCAGTGCGTTACCAAAGCCGGTATCTGCGTCAATAATGACAGGAAGTTCAACGCGTTCACGGATCACCGCCATTGTTTCAGCGACTTCGTTCATTGAGACTAAGCCGATGTCAGGGCGACCAAAGCGAGTATAGGCTATGCTTGCGCCAGATAAATACATGGTATTAAAGCCGGCTTTTTCAATCAGTGATGCTGAGAGTGCATCATAGCCGCCAGGAGCAACTAAAATTTCGGGTGCATTAATGAGTTGACGGAGTTTTGCGGCGTGCGACATAGTTCACCTATTTGTTTATTGTTTAAATTTTTTCTCTAGGTAGGGCATTAAGCCACCAGCATCTACTATCGTCATTAGTTGTGCAGGGATTGGCTCACAGTGATATTGCTGATCTTTACTATGGTTAATTATGATGCCTTTACTTGCATCTATGCTAACCACATCATCTTTATCAATGTTATCAAGCTCAGCACACTCAAGCACCGGTAATCCGAGATTAAGGGCATTGCGATAGAAAATTCGTGCAAATGATTTCGCTATGATGGCAGCTACTCCTAATTCAACCAATGCTTGAGCCGCCTGTTCGCGAGATGAGCCAATGCCAAAAGCATTGCCTGCAACAATGATATCGCCAGCGTTGACTTGCTGAGCAAACTTGGGCTCGATTGCTTCTAGACAATGGCTGGCCAATTCTGCCAGTGGTGCTTTCATGTAGGCACCAGGGGCAAGGACGTCAGTATCAATATTATCGCCAAAGAGCCACACTTTACCTTTAATTTCACTCATATTGTGCCTTTATAAATAATCTCTTGGATCTGCAATAACGCCAGCGATAGCCGAAGCTGCAACAGTGTATGGGGATGCTAGATAGACATTTGACTCTGGTGAGCCCATTCTGCCTTTAAAGTTTCTGGATGTAGAAGAAATACAATTTTCACCATTGGCAATTGCCCCTGCTCCCATCCCCGCACATGCGCCACATCCCGTTGGCAGTATAATTGCACCAGCAGCCGTTAATGTGGCTAAGGTGCCATCTGCGGCGGCTTGCGTGGTGGTTTCTTGTGAGGCAGGCGCAATAAGCAGGCGCGTTCCTTGTGCAACGTGATGACCTTTAAGCACTTTGGCGGCCATTTTTAGATCTGACAGTTTGGCACCAGTACAGGCACCGATATAAGCCTGATGTATTTTAATAGGGTTGTTGCTGAGATAGCTTTCAATTGGGAATGTATTTTCAGGGCTATGAGGCGCGGCTACTTGTGGAGTTAACTCGCTCGCGTCAAAATGATAGACCTGTGCATAGTCGCAATTACTATCACTTTTCCAGTCTAAGCAGTTTTTTGGTACATCTTTCCCAGTTGACTCTATCCAATCGACTGTAGTGTCGTCAGCTTCAATAATCCCTGTTTTTCCGCCTAATTCTGCCGACATATTACACAACACCATGCGTTCATACATGGTCATGTTTTTAATGGTTGAACCACCAAATTCAATCACTTTGTAATTGTTGTTCATACCGAGTTTTGCGCATAAAAACAGCATAATATCTTTTGCGCTGCAGCCTTTTGGAAGCTCGCCGTCCCAATTTACTCTAATGGTTTCAGGCGTTTTTATCCAAATTTCTCCAGTGGCTAACACGCCGGTCATTTCGGTTGCACCTATCCCGACCATAAAGGTGCCAAAAGCGCCGCCTGTAGGTGAATGGGAATCACCACCAACGAGAAACATCCCAGGAATTAAGTGACCTTTTTCAGGCAACATGACATGACATATGCCTTGCATATCATAGAAGTGGCCAATGTGATTATCGCTTGCCCATTGACGGGTTAGGGCAAGAATTTCGGCACTTTCTGGATCTGTCGCTGGCACAAAATGATCGCTAACTAACACAACCTTTTCAGGTGCCCAAACTTTGGCACCTAATTTTTCAAGGCGTGCTTTTACACGCCTTGGTCCGCTAGAGTCATGCATTAACACTTTGTCAACTTGGCAAGTTACTATTTCACCGGGCTGAACATGGCTTTTACCGGCCGCGCGGGCAATAATTTTTTGAGCAAGTGTTTGTGATAATGTCATCTCAAAGATTACCTAAGGCAATAATATTATAATAATTACGCTTAGATTAACGCTATAAATGATATATGTCTATATCAATATAACAAATAGTTTGTGTGACCTTATAAATCGGCAAGTTTTATCGCTAAATTGTTTTGTTCACTGGTCACAGTGAAGTTAGCATCGTCAAAACTAGGTGGCCCCATAAAACCTTTTGCATTATTTGAGGTGCCAACAGGCTCTTTAGGGATGCCAAGCCAATTCGCGGCCATTTCATTGTTATTATCAAGATCGTGAAAAAGATATAGGCTGTAATTGCCTTGTGGTAGTTCAAGTGAAACGTCAATGCGATTATTTTCAACAGCATCTAAACCAAAAGCTTGCTCTAAGGTGATTTCATCAGCCTTATCAGACATCCAGTTTGCTTTATTATCATACACTCTAACAACTATCTGGCCGTTGCTAGAGTTGATATTTGTAATGGATAAATTAACTGGCTCCGCCAATAAACATGGTGATGTCAGCAGGAGAGAGATAAACATTATTGATTTTTTCATAATTTTCCTCAGTGATAAAAAAACGCCATTACAATTGGTTGTAACAGCGCTTTTGTTTTACGTGAATAAGTTTGAGTTATTTCACCGAAAATTCCATTTCAAACTGGTATTGATCCGGTCGATATAGCGCATAAACGTGATCGAATAAATTACCGTCTTTATCGTAAATAGAGCGATCAAGTACCAGTAGCGGTTTGCCTGTTGGAATATCTAAATGTAGAGCGGTTTCTACATTTGACAAGGTTGCGGTAACTGATTGCTCAATACGATCAAGCTCAATACCGGCTTTTTTGAAAATTTCAATTCTGGGCATTTCTTGCATTGCCTGTTCGCTGTATGCATTGCCGATATCTCGGGTCCAGCTACCGTAATAACCAAACGGAACACCATCGGCTAAACGAATACGCTGAGATTGAATTAACTTTGTATTGCCATCAATACCAAAGCGTTGCTGAATATCTAATGGCGGTACACTGGCGCCAAATAGTAGCGACTTTACCTGAGTATTACGGCCTAAGGTGGTCAGATTTTCCAATAAACCACTAATCGGTGCCGCAACCTGTTCTGCACGATGTTTGTAGGTGACGTGAGAGCCTTTACCACGACGGCGTGAAATGTAGCCTTCTTCGGCCAATTCATCCATCGCACGTTTGGCGGTAATACGAGAAACGCCAAACGCTTCAGATAGATTATGTTCAGTAGGCATTTTTTCGCCAAATGGTATTTCACCTAAATGAATTTTTTCTTTTAAAAATAGATACACCTGATGATACAAAGGCGTAGGTACATCACTTTTTAAAGCATGTTTTAGGCGAGGATCCGCAAATAGCTCTTCAAATGTCATATTGATATATCTCTTGGCTCAAAATTTTCTCGCTAATGTTAACCTGCATTTAACATGTTGTCATCTAGCGCTGATATTTATTGGTTTTATTTTATAGATTTCAAATGTTATGTTATTAGAACAAATATAACAAATGAAACTGAATTTCAATCATTGTGCAACATTTTAACGTAGAAATTGAACAAAACGTCGCTTATTTAACCATTGAAAGGGTTGCTAAGTTTAATGCTTTTACTAGCCAAATGTGGCGTGACTTTTGTCTGTGTTTAGCCGATATCGAAGCCAGTAATGCTAGGGTATTAGTGATAACTGGCGACGGTGATAAAGCGTTTTGCGCGGGGGCAGATATACAGGAGTTACAAGAGCATATTAATGATAAGACCTTTCATCAGCAGAATAATGCCAATATTTTAACAGCCCAGCAACAAATTGAGCGGCTTAATATTCCAGTCATTGCTGCCATTAATGGGGTGTGCATGGGCGGCGGCGTTGGTATTGCGCTAGCATGTGATTTTCGTATTGCTACTGACTACGCTAAATTTGCCATCACACCTGCGAAACTGGGTTTGCTTTATAGCTTGGAAGATTGCCGTAGAGTGGTCAACTTGGTTGGCCTTGCCAAAGCAAAACAATTGTTGCTGACAGCTAAAACTCTTGACGCTGCAACAGCATTACAATGGGGCATGGTTGATTCACTAACCACATTCAACAATTTGGCCGTTGAAACGGAGCAACTTGCGCAACACTTAGCAACATTAAGCCCGATATCGCTGTCAGGGTTGAAACGCAGTGTTAATTTTCTCGGTGGCTTAACACGAGGGAGTGAAGCAGAGTTAAAAGCGTTATTTGATAACGCATTTGAGGGAGCTGACTTTGTCGAAGGTGTAGCGGCATTTACTGAAAAACGACCGCCTAAGTTTTAATATGCTAGAAAATTTTGAAATTGCCGAGCAACAAGCCGGTTTTAGTCAATATTTAGGGCCATTTTTTCAACGGTTCGATCAGGATCGTGGTCAGTTTATTCGCGCCTTACCGATACGAGCAGAGCATTTAAACCCGGAAGGCGTTGTGCATGGCGGAGTACTATTGGCTTTTCTTGATTATGTTTGTTATCGGGCTATTGGCGATGAAATCTCCCATCAAAATCCTTTCGCGACTGTTCAGTTAAATAGTAACTTTTTAGCCGCAGCCAAACCGGGAGATATTGTGTTTGGCGTAGCTAATATCACAAAAGTGACTAAATCATTGATCTTTGCAACTGGTGAACTTTACAACAGTGATCGAGCGTTGATGACAGGCTCAGGTGTTTGGAAATTGATCGGTAAATAAAGTCCAATGGTTATTGCACTATTTTAATATTGCCCCTGAATCAATAATGATATAATGTTATGACAATATGTTTATTTTGGACGATTCTATGAATAATTATCAAATTGCCCGCCGCGCACAAATTGGCGTTATTATTCCTTCAACCAATACTGGTGTTGAATATGATTTGCAAAAGTTTGGCCTAGATGGTGTCACTTGGCATCCTTCTCGTTTTTACATTGAACTTAGAAATTGGGCTGATGAAGTTGAAAAAACCGGTGATAATGAAAACCAAGTTTTTGAACGCTTTTTAGAGATTATGCGAGGTGAAATTCCTAGCTCTATTCGCAATGTGATGAGCGCAAAAGTTAAGCACATAATGCTTGGCATGTCGGCAGAAACCTTTTGGGGTGGTCTTGAAGGCAATATTGAATTTGAAAACGACATCAAAGCGCAAATTGCTGAATTTGATCCCAATGTTGGTTTAACCACGGGCGCTGGTGCAACCAAACTGGCGTTAAATAAATTTGGCGCGAAGCGCATTTCGGTGATCACGCCGTATCCACAAGTGGGTGATGATAATGTTATCCGCTTTTTTGAAGACATTGGCTTTGAAGTACATAAAGTTAAAGGTTTAAATCGTCCGTCGGCCACCGCGATTGCTGAAACCGAGATAAAAGAGGTGATTGCGGCAATTGAAGAAGTTGATCATGAGTCGGTTGATGCTATTGTGCAATGTGGTACCAACTTATCGACCTTAGATATTTTTCCAGTTTATGAGCATATTCTGCAAAAACCGTTAATTCCAATTAATGTCGCCACTATATGGCATGCATTGAGAGCCTGTGGCATAAATGACCAGATCACTGGTTACGGGCGATTATTAGAAGAATTTTAACCGTCAGCGATTGATAAACAGCGGGAGGCAAAAGTGTTTAAACTCAGTTATGCAATTCTCGTGTGTTTATTGTTAATGGTGCTGATTTGGCTGCTTGGCCCTTATAGTGAGCACATTAATTTTCTCGAAGATAAAGGCGTCACTTGGTATTACTGGCAATTACCTGAGCCAAATTTTTGGACGCGCTTTTCAGCTTGGTCGCTGTATATTGGTCACCAGTGCAGCCTGTGGTATTTGATTTATCTAAGCCAAAAGAAAAAGCTCAGTTATCAACCTACAGGTAAGCTGGGTCTACATAAAGAAAACGTTATTGCGTTAGCGGTTAATTTATTTTTTGTACTTGCTCATATTGTGCAAACTAAAGTGTTTTACGATGGCTTGGCCCAAGATACCTCTAATTTTGCCGCGATGATTTCTGTGGTGCTGGTACTCGCTTTCACCCTTGTCTTAGAGCACAATCGACGTGGCTTTATTTTAGGTAAGCGATTTGAATGGCTTAGCTATAGTCGCGATGTCTTTGTTCGTTATCACGGTTATTATTTTTCTTGGGCGATGATTTACACCTTTTGGTTTCATCCCATTGAAACAACGCTAGGGCATATGCTGGGCACTGTTTATATTCTATTTTTCTTAGTTCAGGGCAGTTTGTTCTTTACCCGTTTTCACCAAAACATTTTTTGGAAGGCCTTCTTAGAGATGTTTGTGGTCATCCATGCCGTGGTCATTGCTTATTATTCAATACACAACGAATCTGTGAGCATGTTTGCATTTGGTTTTCTGGCAATGTTTTTTCTTACTTATGCTTACGGTTTAGGTTTGAAAAAGCGCACGATTACTGTGTTAACTACCTTGTTCTTACTGATTGCCATTGCTTATTACCAGCCAAATTGGTTAGGGCTTTCTGAACTTATCCGTATTCCACTGATTTTATATGGTGTTGCCTTGATTTTTGCGGCCTTAGCTTATCGCTTTTCTCGACACAGATAGTGGTTAATTTTTAGCTTTACTTAAATGTTATATAGTTATATCATTATCTCAATATTTTGTTGTATTGATAAAGGTGAAACATGAGTAAGCCATTACAAGGTTTAAAAATCATAGATTTAACACATATGCTATCTGGGCCTTATGGCGCCATGATTTTATCTGACCTTGGTGCCGACACTATCAAAGTAGAACCTCTTGCTGGTGAAGGTACACGTAAATTACTCGCTACTGATCCAAAAAATTCTCTTGATGGTTTTGGCGCTTACTTTATTACCCTAAACCGTAATAAACGTTCGGTGGCAATGGATTTAAAAACGGAAAAAGGTAAGCAACTTTTTTATCAATTAGTTAAAGAAGCTGATGTCGTTATTTCCAACTTTGGCCCAGGTGTGCCGGAGCGCTTAGGTATTGATTATCAAACCTTAACCAAATACAACGAGGCAATAATTACTTGTACAGTTACCGGTTTTGGCTCTGAAGGCCCAGGTTCTAAACGCCCTGCGTTTGACCAAGTTGCGCAAGCATTTGGTGGTGGCATGTCAATTACGGGTCACAATATTGAAGATCCTATTCGCGCCGGTATTCCTATTGGCGATTTAGGTGGCGGCATGTTTGCGGTGATGGGTATTCTTGCTGCTGTTGTTGAGCGTAACAAAAGTGGTAAAGGCCAGCATGTGGATATTTCAATGCTAGATTGTCAGGTTTCTATGTTGAACTATATGGCGACCATGCATTTTCTATCGGGTGAAAACCCTTATCCAATTGGTAATTCACATTTTGTCCATGTGCCTTATAACAGCTATCCGACACAAGATGGCCATAT
The DNA here is from genome assembly GCF_053470325.1 of Colwellia sp. MEBiC06753. Classification (NCBI taxonomy): domain Bacteria; kingdom Pseudomonadati; phylum Pseudomonadota; class Gammaproteobacteria; order Alteromonadales; family Colwelliaceae; genus Colwellia; species Colwellia sp. MEBiC06753. Next base: position 93,182 of record NZ_JBQMTM010000005.1, read on the forward strand.
TATTTTAGCGGTGATCACCGATAACTTTTGGCAAAACTTAAAAACTGTGGTCAATATTCCAGAATTTGACAACGATAAATATGACGGTCAACCGGGGCGTTATGCCGACAAAGCGCTAATTGACGGTAAACTTGCTGAATTATTCTTAACTAATACCAATGACTATTGGATGGAAAAATTAGAAGCGGCAAGAATTCCTAGTGCGCCAGTTAATAAATTCAGTGATGCCTTAAACGATCCGCAAATTCTTCATCGCAATATGGTGATTGACTTACTACACCCTGACGGCAAGAAAACCAAAGCGCCGGGTAATCCAATTAAACTTTCGCGTACCAATGAAGAAACATTTTCGCCTGCGCCTCACATTGGGCAGCATACCGATGAAGTGTTGAGTGAGCTGTTGAAACTAAGTAGTGATGATATTACTGCACTGAAAAATGAAAATGTGGTGGCGTAGCAAGTGATGACTGACAATTACGTGCGGATCAACGATGTAGGCCCGCGAGATGGATTGCAAAATCAGGCAACCATTTTAACGCCAGAGCAAAGGTTAACCTTGATCCATGGCTTAATCGATGCAGGCTTACCAGCGATAGAGGTAGGCAGCTTTGTCTCACCCAAAGCGGTGCCAGCCATGGCAGGTACTGATCAAATTGTTAGTGAGCTTGTTAATGCGCCAGTTTATAGTCAAGCGCTAGTGCCTAACCTTAAAGGTTATCAGCTAGCTAAAGCGGCAGGGGCAAAATCGGTGTTGTTGGTGGTTTGCGCTACTGAAACCATGAACCAAAAAAATGTCCGTATGTCGGTGAATGACAGCTTAGCGCAAGCACAGGAAATTATTACCTTAGCAAAAGCCGACAATATCGATGTACTTACCTGTATCGCTGTTGCTTGGCAATGTCCATTTGAAGGGCCAACCGATCCGAATGTGGTGTTTGAGTTAGCCGATAAATTATATGCTCAAGGTAGTGACGAGTTAGTGATAGCTGACACTATTGGCGCAGCTAACCCAGCGAGTGTTGCTCAATTGATGAAGCCACTTATCGATCATTATCCAAGTGCACGAATCGCTTGTCACTTTCATGATACCCGCGCTATGGGTTTAGCTAATATCGCCAGTGCCCTAAATGTTGGCGTAAGGCGGTTCGATGCCTCTATTGGTGGCTTAGGTGGCTGCCCGTTTGCCCCGGGTGCCACTGGTAATGTTGCGACCGAAGATGTGGTGATGATGTTACATCAAATGGGTTATCAAACCGGTATTGACCTTGAAAAGCTTATCCAAGTAGGCCAGCTAGCTGGCGAAATGACTTCACAACCAACCGGCGGTCGTGCTCATAACTGGCGCAGCTTACAAATTGCACAGGGCAAACCGTTAAGTTAGTTTTTCTAACGACGATACATTTTAAAAACAGCTTTCTAAAAACGACTTTCTATGAACGCACAAACCTTATACGACAAACTCTGGGCGCTGCATCAGGTTGAAGCTGATGCGGATCCTATTAGTCCGACCTTGCTTTATATCGATCGTCACTTAGTGCATGAAGTGACTTCTGCGCAAGCCTTTGAAGGCTTAAAGCTTGCCAATCGCCAGCTGTGGCGAAAGCAAAGTATTTTGGCAACACCCGATCATCAAGTCCCGACAACTGATAGAGCGCAGGGTTTAGCTGGGTTTACTGATGATATAGCCTTGCTGCAAGTAAAAACATTAAATGATAATTGCCAGCAACATGATATTAAACAGTTTGATATTAATGATCAGCGTCAAGGTATTGTTCATATTGTAGGGCCAGAGCAAGGTGCTATTCTACCTGGCATGACCGTGGTTTGCGGCGATTCGCATACGTCAACCCATGGAGCATTTGCTTGTTTGGCACAAGGTATTGGCACCTCAGAAGTTGAACATGTCTTAGCTACTCAGTGTTTAGAGCAGGCAAAATCGAAGAATTTAAGAGTAACAATTAATGGTCGTTTGCCGTTTGGTACTACCGCAAAAGATTTAATCTTATATGTTATTGGCCAGCTTGGTAGTGCCGGCGGTACTGGTTATGCCATTGAATACGCGGGTGAAGCCATCGAACAGTTATCCATGGAAGGGCGAATGACGGTGTGCAATATGACCATTGAAGCTGGCGCTCGTAGTGGTTTAATCGCCTATGATCAAATTACTGAAGATTACTTAAAAGACAAACCCTATGCGCCAAAAGGTCAGCAATGGCAACAGGCAATCAGTTTTTGGCGCACGCTAACTTCGGATACATGTGCCCATTTTGATAAAGAGTTAGTGTTAGATGCCAGTGACATTAAGCCACAAGTGACCTGGGGTACTAAACCTGATCAAGTGGTTGCGATTGACCAAACCGTGCCGTTATTAAGCCAAGCCCGTAGTGAAACTGAGCGGACAGATTGGCAAAAAGCGTTGGCGTATATGGGCTTATCGTCGGGCCAAAAGTTATCAGAATTAATAATCGATCAAGTGTTTATCGGTTCTTGCACCAATGGCCGGATTGAAGATATTCGACAAGTTGCCAACCTAGTTAAAGGCAAAAAGCTAGCTCCGAATATTAAACGGGCGATGGTAGTGCCAGGTTCGGGTCTAATTAAAGCGCAAGCTGAGCAGGAAGGCTTAGCGAAAATTATTACCGATGCAGGTTTTGAATGGCGTTACGCAGGTTGTTCTATGTGTAATGCCATGAATCCTGACGTATTAGCCAGTGGTGAACGTTGTGCCTCGACTTCAAATCGCAATTTTGAAGGGCGACAAGGGCAAGGAGGTCGTACCCATTTAGTCTCACCAGAAATGGCAGCTGCTGCGGCAATTGCCGGTCATTTTGTTGATGTGACAACCTTGGGGGTTGAAGATGCAGCCATTTGTTAAGCACACAGGTATTGTTGCCAGTTTAGATCGAGACAATGTCGACACTGATGCAATTATGCCAAAGCAATATTTAAAATGCATTTTTAAAAGCGGTTATGGTGATTGGGCGTTTGATGATTGGCGTTATTTAGATAAAGGTGATGTTAATACACCGATAACAACACGCAAGCTAAATCCTGAATTTGAGTTGAATCAGCCATTATTTGACAGCGCGAGCATTTTGTTAAGTAGAGAGAATTTCGGTTGTGGCTCGAGCCGTGAACATGCGGTTTGGGGTATTCGCGACATGGGCTTTAAGGTCATCATTGCCACCAGTTTTGCTGATATCTTTTATAACAACTGTTTTAATAACGGCATATTAGCGATAACCTTACCAGCTGCGGATATCGAACAGCTATTTAATGCCCTTGAGCAGCAGCTTAGTGTTAATCAACCGCTTTCACTAATGGTGGATTTGGAACATTGCCAATTGTTACTGCCTGAACAAGCCGTATTGTCATTTAGTCTTGATGAAAAAAGACGTTATAAACTGTTAAACGGTTTAGATACTATCGCGATGACATTGGCAAAATCTGACGCTATCAAAGACTTTGAACAACAGTTTAAGCGTCAGCATCCGTATTATTTCAATCAATTGTAAGGACACTTAGTGCCAATCCTGTTCTTTACTGTACTAATCGATTTGATCGGTTTTGGTATTGTTATCCCGATCTTACCTTTTATGGCGCCTAAGCTAGGCGCCAGCTATTTTGATATTGCCATGATTATCGCCGTTTATTCGATTTGTGCGGGTTTGATGGGATCTGCTTGGGGTAAATTAAGTGACAAAATTGGGCGTAAGCCGGTGATTTTAATTTGCCTTATCATCACCGCGATTTCATATGTGTTGTTGGCATTATCTGATTCTTTGCTTGATGTTTATATTGCCAGAATCATAGCCGGCTCAGCCGCCGGAATTTATGGCGTAGCGTCAGCAATGGTAGCTGATTTATCAAACCCCAATGAGCGCGCTAAGAGTATGGGCTTAATTGGTGCTTCATTTGGTATTGGTATGGTTGCCGGTCCTGCGCTAGGTGCGCTATTAGCCGATGGAGAAAATAGCTTTTTTCTACCTGCTATTGTCGCCGCTGGTCTGTCTTTGGCAGCGATGATATTTGGTGTGATATTTTTGCCAGAATCCCATGATAGAAACGCTAGAAATGCACATAAGGCTTGGCGCAAAGAAGTAGGTAAAATTAAAACGTTAACGGTGTTAAAGAACACGAATAATCGTTGGCTAATTATTGAGTTCTTATTTCATTCTATGGTTGTTTCAACAGTGACCTATCTCTTCCCATTGTGGATGGGCAGTCAATTAGCGTGGGGGCCAAAAGAAATCGGCATTGTCTTTGCTATTCAAGGGTTAGCAATGGCGGCATTACAAGGTAAATTTGTCGGCGTACTGGCGAAGAAAATCGGCGAGCTACAAGTACTTACGCTTGGCATTAGTTTAATCATTATTGGTTTTGCTCTAGCAACTTTTGCAGCGATCGAGAGCCTAATGGTGTTAAGCTTTTTCTTAACAATTACCGGCTCTAGTATGTGTGGACCTATTACAAATTCTCAACTATCACAGCGCACGCCGATTGAATATCGTGGGCGGTTAATGGGTAGTGCAAGTGCAATGGGCGCTTGGGGTAGGGTAATTGGCCCACTGCTTGCTGGCTGGTTTGTTACCAGTGTTGGTTTTTCACTTGCGTGGGCATTTGGTATTTTAATTGGTTTAGCGTTTATTAGTTGGCCTGTGCATCAATTAACCCGTGTTCATGTCAATGCTGAAACTGCCGCTGACTAAACTTTTCGGTAGCAATTAAGGTTAAAATAAAAATGACTTCCATAATATTGCCCAGTAAAAAACCGTACGAGCTTGATGCAAAAGCACCATTGACCACAAAAATACTGATGGAACCGATGAAAAGCCATGGCCATTTTGTTTTAACCCAAAGATAAACGGCTAATAAAATCACCAAAAAATTAATCAATATAGTTGCCCAAGGTGGTGCTGAGTTAACGCTTGCAAAGCGCTCAAACGATTGAAATAGGCCATTTGCATCGCTAAATACCTTAGGTTCAAGTTCCAATAGAATAAATTCAGCGTAGAAACCATAACCCACAGCTAAAATCGAGATAACGAAACAACTGGTTAAGTAAAATTTGTTGCTTAATTTATCATTGACTTGCTGTACGGTGGCAAATGCAAAGATCACCAGCCAAGGTAATATGATGGAGTGCAATAACCAGCGCATTGAATTGGCTAAAGCCAAATTTTCACTGGCGCCAAATATAGATGAAAGCAACAACATGGTATTATCATAGAGCACGCCGAATATTAATGCTATTAACCACCAAACTTGCCATCTTGTTGTGGGTAACTGAAAGGTTTTCACCATTAAGCCTAAGTGGCAAATAATAATGAATAGGAAAAAGTAGCTAAGCGATATCATATCGACATTCTCATTAAGATGGGTTGCCATACTTTATCGCTTGCTTAAGCATATCTTCGGCTCCTAGAAGTTGATTCATTTCATTTAAATCAATTAATGGGGCAGTGTAACTACTGGTGTCACCGTGCTGCTGAATATGGTTAAGAATATCTTGCGCTTTCGGCACAAAACCATGAAGCAGGGCAACTGGAAAAAGGGCTAATTTATAGTTTAATTGAGCCATTTCATCAGCATTATTGATTGGGCTGTTACCACCTTCAACCAAATTGTGCACCAAGGGGATTTTATTACCAAACTCGCGTCCGATAATTTGCATTTGCTCGAGCGTGGTTGGCGCTTCAATAAATAACAAATCTGCGCCAGCGTCAATATATAAACGAGCACGTTCCATTGCATCATCAAAGCCATTAACGCCTAGGGCATCGGTACGCGCAATAAGTAAGGTGTTTTGATACTGGCGGGCATCAACAAAGGCGTGAATTTTGCCGACCATTTCACTGGCACTGATCACTTGCTTACCCTTCATATGGCCGCAGCGCTTAGGCATTAGTTGATCTTCCATTTGCATTGCGCTGGCGCCAGCACGTTCAAACACCTTAACGGTACGTTGGGTATTAATGGCATTGCCAAAGCCTGTATCAATATCAACGATTAACGGCAGTTGTGAAACTTCACGCATTATGCTGACTTGATTGGCGACTTCTTGCATGGCCACTAACCCTAAATCAGCAATGCCGTAATTTGAAAACGCAATCCCGGCGCCAGAAACAAAACCAACACTAAAGCCAGCCTGTTCGACAAGCTTTAGTGATAAGCCGCTGAAAACCCCTGGCGCTTTAATAACGCCAGTGGACTTTAATGCCTGTTGCAGTTGCTCTCTATGCTCCATATTGACTTACTCTGGAATAGCTATGTGTTCTTCTAGCAGCGAACCAAAACCATGGATTCGATCGTTAATGCCATTAGTGCGCAGCGCATGCCAGAAAGTAATGGCGTTAATGGCCAGTACCGGTTTACCAAGCTCTTTTTCTAATTGAGCGGCAAGTTCAACAAAATAAAGGTTGGTACCAGCTTGTAGAATTAAGTCAACATCATCACCATCAACTTCTTTAACTAGCTGTCGCGTTTTACCAAAACTTTCGTGGGCAATTTCAACCGGCCCTGGTGAGCTATGGCCTTTGATACGTACTACTTCATAACCGATATCTGACATAAATTTTACCACTTGATCATCACCGACTGGCATGTAGGGAGAAACCACACCAATGCGTTTAACGCCTGGATAGCATTTCAGTGCATCCATAATGGCTTGTGCACCAAAGGTTACTTCACAGCCCGCTTCGGTTTTAGCAATATTGTTGTATTTTTCGAACTCTCTATCAGAGCGGCCTTTACCATCCCAGAAAGTTTCCGCTGAATAGCCAAAAATGACATGATCGGGGCGGCAGGTAAAACAGTCACGTAAACCTTGTTCGGTGGCGTCTCCAATGGCTTTTACCATGCCAACAAACTCTTCTTCATTTGTTACTTTAAACGGCGGAATAACACAGCCGCGGGTTGCAAGCACAACCCCTTCTGGACGCATTTTATTGTATTCAAGTTCAACCGCTGTGTTGGTTGAAGGAACTAATACTGCAAACTTTTTTCGATAACCGTAATAATCAACTGACATAACTTCTCCGCATTATTTTTTTCATCATTTTGTTAAATTAAATATTAATGATATAACATTAATACAAATGATTTATTAAGTAAATTGATCTAGATCGCAAGTTGGGGATAACAGGGGAGAATTATGGTAAAAAAAATTGCATTAGTGACAGGAGGTAATAGAGGGTTAGGTAAAGCGATAACTACTCAATTGGCCCAGCAAGGAATGCATGTAATTGTAACGGCTCGAGTGCTCGCCGATGGGCAACAAGTTGTTGATGAACTTAATCATCAGGGGTTGAGTGCTGAATGTATGGTGCTTGATGTTAATAGTGAACAGGAAATCACTAAAGTGGTTGCAGCTATCCAAGAAAAACATGCTCGCTTAGATGTATTAGTCAATAATGCCGGAGTGGCGCTGGATAAATGGGTAAGTGCACAAGACTTAAGCTTAGATGTGTTTAAAGCAACAATGAATACCAATGTCTATGCTTGCCTGAGTTTAATCCAAGCCTGTCTACCACTGATGAAACAACAAGGTTATGGCCGAATAGTAAATATGTCGAGTGAACTTGGCTCGTTAACTGAAATGCAGATGGGAATGACCTTAGCGTATCGAACCTCAAAAACGGCATTAAATGCGATAACGCGAATTTTGGCTATTGAGTTAGCTGACTACCCTAACATTAAGATAAATGCCGCGGCACCCGGTTGGGTGAAAACTGAATTAGGAGGAGAAGATGCACCATTAACACCAGAGCAAGGTGCGATAACGCCTGTATGGTTAGCTACCTTGCCGGAAGATGGTCCTAGTGGCGGCTTTTATCGAGAAAAGTCGCCTTATCCTTGGTAGCTATATTTTGGTGGTTATAACTTTTACACGACAGACCTTGAGTTAAGGCATGTGTTATTAGCGAATAAATAATGCCGCTTTGTTGATTTGTCTTAACATCAAATAAGCGGCAATAATTACAAGAAATGCGCCAATGCCAGTGATGATCCCTGAAATAGCTGGGTGTAAGTATTGTCCAAAAATTAATACAAAGCCTAAAACCGTTAATACTGTACCTGCTTGATGACACCAAAATTGTCGTTTGATTGTTATAGGTTCGGCGTTTAATAACCATAATTTAATTAAAATGCCATAAGCCATTTGAATTATAAAACCTAGCATTAATAAGTGAGCATGGCTGACTCTATGGGTGTAATCCAGCGTTTTGGCCATATATAAACCTAAAACAACACCGAGCATTAAAAATATCAGTGAATATTTTATATAACGAATTGCAAAAGATTGAACGCTCTCGATCATAATTACCTCTATGTTTTTCTTTTAATGGTTAATTTTGTTGTTAATTCTGTTATTTAGCTTGCCAATACTTGTTGATAACTAAGGTCAGTGAAAAAAGTGCTAGCGTTGCTAGTGCCGCTAGGATTAGTGAACTGTGAATCCCTAAGCCAACATAGATACTACCGGTTAATAAAGTGGCAATCCCTCGGCTTAACGTTCCTAGCGATGAAAATGTGCCCATTACTGTGCCTTTTTCATGTGGTTTTGCCCGCATAGAAATTAAGCTTTGGCTTGATGTAATCATTAAACCCGTTGTCGCAGCTTGTAATGACATTGCCGTTAACACTCCCCAATACCAATTCAGGTTTGCAAACAACACCAGCAAGGCCATTGAAATGGCATAGCCAATTGCACTAGAAGCTAGTAATTTTTGTTCGCCAAATTTTCTGGCTAATGGTCCGACTAAGCCGCCTTGAACCGCTGCTAACGTAAGCCCGGCCACTAAGAGAAATACTACTAAGCCTTGTGGCCCTGAAATTAAGCCGAGATCTTTTGTCCACAGGGGAAAAATTGACTCAAATAAGCCAGCAGCAAAGTTATATAACATGGCGCAAATAATCAGTAATAAAATCACTTTTCTCGTTAATACACTCTTAATTGCTTGGAATTGGCTGAGCTGGACTTGTTGCTGTTTTTCCGCCTTTAACTGCTCAGACAAACTTTCCTTTAAACAAAGCAAAATGGCTAAAAATGAAATAAAAGATAGTGCGGCAGAGGTGATTGCTGGATAAAAGAAATTGGCAGTATTAAAGTCATCACCGGCCATTAACGTGCCGATCGCAGGCCCTACTAAAAAGCCAATACCAAAAGCAGCACCTATCATACCCATACCTTTAGCGCGATTTTGCTCGTTGGTTATATCACTGATATATGCTTGCGCAGCGGCAATATTGCCTGCCATCGCCCCACTTAATAACCGCGATAACGCTAACAACCATAAATTGCTTGCAAAGGCTAAAATAATGTAGCCAATAGTCGCGCCAAGCATACTAAGCATCAGTATTGGCTTGCGGCCGTATTTATCACTTAATCGGCCAAGAATGGGAGCCGAAAAAAACATGGCGATTAAATAAATTGCCATCAATAAGGTGGCTATTTCTGGTCCACCCCCCAACTGTAATACATAGTATGCAAAGATCGGGATCATAATACCGAAACCGATCATATCAATAAGAATAATAAAAAATATATTTAACATAAGGCTATGGTTCTTATAGTGTTTTTAGAAGTACTGTCCAGCAGTGTTCTGGTGTTTGTTGCCAGCAATATTTTATTAATCTGTGCTGTTTATCCAGCCAAAATCTTGCATTGTTTTCTTCATGGTAAATATCACTGGTATATTGATACTCATCGGCAACTTGTTGTTGTTCAAAATTGGTTATTGATACATTTTGTTGAACTATATTTGCTGCACGAGTACTCAGATATGGAGCGAGAAAATCACTAGAATCGGTCAGATTGCGAATGTCAGGAATAAGCACTTCATATGAACCGTGCGTTGATAAATGCTTAATAACTTCACCGGAAAAAATACGCATTAATGGAAAAAATAATAGCGCTTTCGGTAGTGTGATCTGATGTAACTTATCAACACATGTGATGAATTGTTTTGAATCAACTTGCCATAGCAAGTGCTCATTTGTTAGTTGATAGTAACCGAAGTATTGCTCGGCATTATCAGGGTTGTGCCATTCGATCATAACGGTGACTTCAGTTGCCGTTTTAAGATAGTTGACCAGTAGCTTAATATTTTGACTTGGAACAAAGCGCGCAGAACAAATACGCAAGTGGTTTTGCGGATTTTTAGCAATTTGCCAAGGTTCAATAATATCAGTGAATTCATTATTTAATTGATATAAATAACAACCTTGATCACTTACGGTCATATCATTTTGCAACAGGCTATGTTTTTGAAAATGTTGCTGAAGCTCTAGTAAGGCTGTATTAGCGGTTATCATCTTCACCAATCACTTCAATAAGTTCGATAAGTAAACCACCGGTTGTTTGTGGACATAAATAAACAATATGTTTCTTGCCTAAATTTACGATGCCATCAGGTGTGACATGGCCCGGTTTAATGCCTTGTTCTGATAATAAGGTTAAACAATGTTGTATATCATCCACCTGCCAAGCAATATGATTTAACCCCCCGCCAGCACTGGGACTGTTTTGTAATAGTTCGATAAAAGGTGGTTTTAATGGCTCTATTAGTTCAAATTCAATATTGCCAACGGTGACAAAAGCGAACCGCGTTAGAATTTCTTCATCCTGTGCAGAAAACGGCGGCACAATCAACACATCATCATTGCTAACGCCATATACCTTCTTAAACCTTGAGATAGCAGTTTTTAGATCACTGACAATATGGCCGATATGCGCAAGGCCAATGATTTGTTCAGACAAGGTATTTTTAATATTTACTCGTTCACTTTGTGACATAAATCAATCTTTAGTTTGACTCAATGATATAATGTTAATACATTAGGACAATAAACTCATTCTTACACATAAATTAATCGTCAACAAATGAAAATATTTATTCTAGGTTTAGGCCATGTTGGTAAAGCACTAGCAAAGCAACTTGTTAAACAAGGTCACAGTGTTGTTGGTTCAACGACTACTCCTGAAAAAGTTGCAAGCTTAGCTGAGTGTGTTGAACAGGTATTTGTATTAACCGGTGATGAAACAGAAAAGCTGGCTGATGCAAGCAGAGATTGTGACATTATTATTGCAACTGTTGCGCCTAATGTGAAAAAAACGCGTACCAAGGAAGAGCGTGAACACCATTATCAAAACGTGTTAGAAGAAAGTTGCAAAAGTGCAGCCAAAGCGTGTTCACGGGTAATATTTTTGTCTTCTTTTTCCGTTTATGGTGATGGTGGTGCAGGTGAGTCAGCTATCAGTGAAGACACGCCGACATCAAATCATGATGAGCCTTCGTCGAAATATTATCAAAAAGCAGAACAAGCGGTGTTAAACAATGCCCAAGGCTTAGTGCTGCGTTTTCCTGATATGTATGGCGCGCCAGGTGATTTATCATTCCCTGATCGGGTAAAAATGGCGATAGATTATTTTGGCGGTAACGCTATTTTTGGCGCAGATGCGCCACTTTACGCCATCCACTTTGAAGATGTAATTAAGGCGGTTGTTCATGGCATTGAGCAAGATCTCACTGGTGTTTACAACGTTTGCGATAACGACAATTTACCTGCTTCAAATCAGCAAGTATTTGATGCGATTTGTGATGCTAATGGCTGGCCGCACTTAACGTTTTTAAATCAAATTCAAGCACCTAATCGCAAAATATCGGCTGATAAAATTTATCAAACTGGCTATTGCGTTAGCCACAGTGATCCAAACCAACAATGGTTAAAGGAGTAGGAGCATGGCAAACATAGTCATTACTGGCAGTACTAAAGGTATTGGTAAAGGCTTGGCATTAGAGTTTGCTAAGCAAGGCCATAAGGTCGTTATTTCAGGTAGGAAACAACAGGATATTGAGCCAATTCTCGCAGCAGATATTCATCGTACCATTCTAGGTAAGGCTTGTGACACCACCGATAAATCACAAGTACAAGCTTTATGGGATTATGCAGTTTCAGAGTTAGGTCATGTCGACATTTGGCTAAATAATGCCGGATTAGCTCGCACTGTTTGGCCTATTCTTGAAACCCCTGATCAAGAAATTATTAAGATGGTAACCACCAATATGATCGGGACCATCAATGGTTGTAAAGTTGCGGCAACAGGCATGAAAGCACAAGGTGGTGGAAAAATTTTTAATATGCTTGGTGGAGGCAGTGATGGTGAATATTTTGCTGGTATGGGCATATATGGCGCCACCAAACGCGGCTTGGATTACTTTACAAATGCTTTAAGTAAAGAATTAAAAGAGGATCATATTCTGGTGGGTAAAATTCGCCCTGGAATGATCATTACCGAAGGCGTGGTAAGGGAGTCTCAAGTTGATAAAGCGAATTTTGAAAAACGTCGGAAAATGGCAAATGCCTTGTGTAATACGGTAGAAGAAGTTAGCCCGTATTTAGTGAAAGAAATTTTAGCTTTTAATCAAACAGGTAAAAAAATTCGCTGGCTTACACCAATGAAAATGACCGCTCGAATGCTTAAAGCGTTAATTATTGAGCCAAAAGATAAATTCAGTCAATTCGGTTTATAAGCTGAGCAATAGTAACAATAAAATATCAATGATTGGGGAAGTTATGATAGAGCTTAAAAGTAAAGATACTAAGACGCTAGATGAATTTTTAGCAGAAAATCCTAATGTCGATGTTAGTCGCTATTGGGAGCGCAGTTGGCAAATATTAACCACGCTTAAAGATAAAATCACCCAGCGCTTTCCACACCTTAGTCAGCATCCATCAACTTTTGATCGTGAATATTACACCTCGCCTAATGGTGAGTTTGAAGGCTCTTATAAAGCATGGACAGGGGAAGGGGTAGAGTGGCTGGTTAATTCATGGATAGGTAATCGCAAAGCCAGTATTTTAGATATGAATACTACCGCGTTTTTAGGGCAAGAAACCGATGTGCCTCACCTTGTTATTGTTATTGGCACTGTTCCTAACTTGTTTTGTTATTGTGATTACGTGCCGCGTAAAAACCTGTTAACCGATGTCGATTATCTTGATAAATATTACGGTGACGAGGTTAACGATTGGTATATGAAGTTTCGCAGCAACGATAAATTTCACTGGTCGGTAAGCCACGGTAGTTATATGCGTGCGATGAACAACCCAGCCACCATCAGTTTGATGGGAGAGCTAAACGATGAAAACCTCGACACGTATGAAAAATACCTGCATGAAATGGTTGACCGCTGGTTAGGTTGGCTAGATCAGGCTCAGCCTGTACCGGAGTCAGAGCGAGCCGAATTACAGCGTACCGACCATATTATTCGAGAGATGGGTTACCGCCGCGATCCAATGAATAAACTTGCCGCGAGTGTTTTTGGTGAAGATGAAATTGAACGCTTGGTAGAGCTGCGTATGGGTAAGCAACAAATTGACGCAAATAAGCAATATTAGGTGATGCCATGGAAAGTCGAATGCTTGGCATTGCGCTAGTTTCAGGAGTTAAACGTCGCAATTTGGGGGCCTATTTATTTGCGGTGTTAATTTCATCTGGCTATGCCGGTGCCATGTCAATTTTGCAACCGGGGTTGTTACAGGTGATGGGTATTCCCTACGCTGAACAAGCAACCCTGACTGGTATGCTTGGCGCATTACAGGAAATTATCTTTATTTTTGTTTTAGCTATGTATGGCGTGCTCGCCGATCGGGTTGGTCGCCGTTATGTCTATAGCTTTGGCCTAGCGTTAACCGCCATTGGTTTTGCTTTGTATGGCACGGCAACTTCCATTGAACAGTTAGTGTTTTACCGGGTCATTGTCGCGTTTGGTTCAGCCGCTATGGTTGGCATGATGGTTACGGTGATTGCCGATTACACGCAAGATAAAACCCGTGGCAAAGCTAACGGTTTGCAAGGTATTGTCGCCACGTTCGGGGCTTTTATTCCGCCTATTCTAGCAACCTTGCCAAAACAGTTTGTCGGCTCAGGTATGAGCCCGGAAGCTGCACAACAAGCGACTTTTGCAGTGGCTGGCGCTATGGGCGTGGTTGCCGCTGTCGTTGCTTTCGTCGGCTTAGCTAAAGTGACTGGCAAAGTCGCTGAAGAATTTAAAGAGCCATTTGGGGCAATGTTAAAAAAAGGTGCCGCTGAAGGCAAAAAGCCGGCAGTGGCATTGTCGTATGGTGCGGCTTTTATTTCTCGAGGTGACTTAGCGGTAACAGGTGCTTTTATGGGGTTGTGGTTAGTACAACATGGCACTAGAGAACTGGGCTTATCTGCAAGTGATGCCATGGCTCAGTTGGCGGTACCTGCGATTTTAATGGTGGTTGTCGGCGCGCTAATTGGCTCTGCTTTGATGGGCTATATCAGCGACAAAGTTTCTCGCATTACTGCCGTTGCTATGGCCTCGGGTTTAGCGGCTATGGTTTATTGCAGTATTTATTTTGTCACTGATCCAACTGTTGCTTGGTTATTACCGCTGTTGTGTGTCATGGGGATTGCTGAAATTAGCGCTTTTGTTTCTAGCCAGGCGTTAGTTGGCGAGCAAGCACCTAAACAACGCCGTGGCGCTGTTATCGGCTTCTTCGGCGTTGCTGGCGCGGTTGGTATTTTAGTGGCAACAGCAGGTGGAGGCTATTTATTTGCCAATATTTCACCATCAACGCCATTTGTTTTATTTGGAGTTTTAAATTTAATCGTGTGCATATGGAGCTTATTGTTGAAAGGACGCAAAACTAGTGGGAGCAATGCACTTAATTCAGACTTAGTAGAGGAAAACTAATATGTCTAATGAAAATGTAACATCAGAATTTGCTCGACACATTGACAGTGGTTTGAGTACAGATACCACCGAAACATTTAATGCCGTAATGGGACTGCGTGACAAAATTTGGGATTATGTTCAATCTGAGCTCGATTTTGAAGAAGACTTAGGTTGCGCGGATATTCATGAGTTTAATAACTTAGCTGGTGAGCCCACTGGACGCATGCGAAACTTTACAGGTAAAGGTGATGATCACCCAGTCGATTGGGTGATCCATTCAAATATTGGTAAACCAGAAAACACTTTTACTAATATTCATTTAACTTTCTGGATGAAAGATAACACCGATGTACCACATTTAGGGATGGCATTTGGTACCTTGCCTGAAGCGTTTTATTACTGCGATATTATGCCGCGTTGTGAATTAGTGCTTCATCCTGATTATGTTGAAAAGTACTATGCGCCAGTTAATGATCTAGCGGTAGGACATTTAAGTGACTTATTCCAGCAGGGGGTGAAACCATTTCATGCTGCAATGCCGTTTATTCGTGCCAGCTTAAGCCCATGTGCGATTGCTGGCGTTGGTCCATTATCATTTTTCCAAAACAACGCTGAACAGCGCATTATGGCGCTAGTAAAACATTGGGTTCAATTGGTTAAAGATGCTAAAAAAGACACCGATCCGGTGCTGCGCCAACAGCGACGTCATCGCGATTATTTACAGCGTAAGAATATCGTGTATTTAGATCCAGCTAACCCAATTGCCGATCGTTTATTCGGCAAGCCGTTTGCAGATCGGTTAGTGAGAATACTGGCTGGTGAAGAGCGCGGTGGCAAAGCTTATTCACATGAATAAGCATAGTAAATATAAGGATAGGCCGTTGATACAGCCTTTTTATTGGCTAAAAGGTGCCTAAATGATTAAAAAGATCTTAATTGCTATCGTGGTATTAAGCATTACTGCAATCGCTGGCGTAGCTGTTTGGATGTCGATTCCTTTTCCATACAGTCAATTGAAAATAGAGCAATCGCTCAACTCTGATGACTTGGTTAAGGTCGAGCAAAACAACTGGTTAAGTTTTGCTCCCAAAAATAGGAAAGCCAAGGTTGGGGTCATTTTTTATCCTGGTGGTAAAACGCCTGCACAGGTATTTGCACCATTATTAAAAAGTATTGCTGGTCAGGGCTATATTGCCGTCTCAGTGCCAATGCCATTAAATACCGCTTTTTTAGGTATCAACAAAGCAAATGCTGTGATGGCGGAATACCCTGATATTCAACATTGGGTTATAGCTGGTCATTCATTAGGCGGAGTAGCGGCTGTTGAATATGCTAAGGATAATAACGATAAATTAGCGGGTTTAATGTTATTAGCGTCATATCCTGCCAGTGACATTTCTGCGTTAACACTTAAAGTGCTCTCTGTGTCAGGTAGCGCTGATCAACAATCAACGCCAGATAAAATTGCCAATACTAAAGCTATGCTACCGCCTCGTGCTGAGTTTGTTGAAATTCACTGTGGCGATCATTACCAGTTTGGTGCATACGATCCAGCATTAAGTAAAGAAAGCGCTTGTATTGGCTATCAGCAACAGCAAGCGCAACTATTGTCAATCATCATTGAATTTTTAGCGGGCTTTTAATGCTCGAGTTGTTTAAATAGATCGCGTTTATTAAAGGCAGCCGTGAGAAAGCGGTAAAACGCTTTTCTACCGGTGAGCCAAATAACTTTATCACCTGATTTGGTTGAATTGAGGATGCCGCTAACCAGCCAAGGTGTGACTGTTTCTACGGTATCTCCAAGAATGTTAAAGATCTTTTTGGCTTTTTGCCATTGTGCTGAACTAGTGTCGTAATCGCCAATGAGAAGGTCGGTAACTACAATACCAGGGCTTAAGGTATTTACTTGCACTGGCGTGCCTTTAACTTCTTTTTGCAGTGATTTAATGATGTAATTAACCCCGCGTTTAGTTGCGCCATACGCTGCCATACCTGCTTGGACAGCACCATTACTGCCGAAGCCTTCCATGTTCCAAATTTGCCCAAAGTTTTGTTTTTTCATCTGCTTGAGTGCAACTTTATTAGCAAGTAATACTCCGGTTAAGTTGGTATTAACGATGTTGGCTAAGTCATCGGCACTTTGTTGCTCTAACGGCAAACGTTTAATACTCATGCCGGCGTTGTTAATCCAGGTATCTACCTGACCAAAATGATCTACGCCTTTTTGCCATAGCTGCTCTAACTGGCTGATATTGGTGATATCACAACTTTGGCCAGTAACATTATTTTCACCATATTGCTGGCCTAATCGAGTAACACAAGCATCAACATCAATTTGCTTTCTACTTGAGATCACCACTTTACAACCTTGTTTTAAAAAATTTTCCGCCAATCCAAAGCCTATGCCGCGTGTACTTCCTGTGATAATAATGGTTTTCATTGCGAGATACCGATAATTTGTTTATTGTTATAACTTTATATCAATATAGCTAAATCCAATACAAAAGAGAAGTCATATATGAATAAGCAATTTGCTGTTGGCAGCGTTGGGCACACTTTGATGCAGCTAAGAGGTACTTGGCATGATAGTGTTGAATTATTTGAACTTGACGGCAGCCCACTTGCTGATGATACGGTAGCCGGCAGCGGTACTCCTGGGATGTCGCCATTTGACAATATTGTTTACATTGATTTCGATGGTGAAAATTTTGCCATAACTAATGTGCATTTTCGTGGACGGCCTGCTGGCGCCAAAACCTTTACCGGTAAGTTAATTGATGGTGTATTAGTGTTTGATCCAATGGGACCGGGGAGTTATAAAAATGTTGGTATGTCAGGTGGTCCGGGTATTTTAACCTTTACAGGTGCAGAGCTAAATGAAGCAACTAGCGTGTATATGGAGCCAGATTTTATTATTGTCACCGCACCAGGGCACAGAACTCGTCACACGGTATTATATCGTGATGGCATAGCAACCCGTACCCTAACAGCACGTGGTGTTCGATTATCGCCAAGTTGTGACAAACGCCACGAACTTGATTCTAGAGGCTTACAAGGTGATGTGCATGAACAGCCTTTTCAAGCAAACATTTGGCAACACTTAGTGAAATAACCTCAGCTTCACATAAAAAATGCATTTCTAGCAGTTACTTTTCCTGACTACTGCGTTAAATTTATTTGCAATAGGCAAGCTATTGACGCATACCTTTATTTCAAGGAACAGTGCCTTGTATTAAGAAAAAATACCATGCTAGAAATAATTAAAATTTGTAAATGTTTGAGTTTAGTAGAGTAGTAGTACTTTTTATATAAAGCTGAGGTTAAAATAAGTTCATGTTCAAAAAAGCCCGCTTTAGTTAGCGGGCTTCTTGTTCTAAACAACGAATAAATTGTTATTCAACAATCACTTCTTGCGAGTTAGCCGATTCAGTGGTCAACACTTCTACTTGCTTTTCAAACTCGTTTTTCTTGATTGCTTTTTCTTTCACTGGCGGTGTTGTAGGCATCGCATCAAATACCCAACCATCACCTGCTTGCTCTGCTTCTCTGCGGGTTGGCGAAGGTATTGTAAGCACTTTTTTACCTTTGTATTGATCGCGGGCAATGGTGTCAATTTGCCAACCTTTTTCTTCAATTAGTTTTCGGCGTGCCATACGGAAAGTACTCATAAATTTATCTGATTTTACTGATACTTCATTGGCAAGCGTTTCAGGTAAGTAATAAGGTTGTGAGTCTTCAACAATTTCAGCATCTTCTAACAAAATTGTTTTTAAACGGCGCATCGAGCCTTTATCAAACAATGATGACTTCATAAAGCTTCTAAATTGCCATGCAAAGGTGCGAGTAGTATGTTCATCAACGGGTGTATTGGCATCAAACATTACAATGTGCCATCCGTCGCGAATATCGATTTGAATACGTACTATCATCCCTGGCAGGTGCCATTCTGGGTGAACGCGGGTTTCTTGTTTGTCTTTTCTTAGTAAGCGTCGCCAACCTAAAAAGCCGCCTTTTAGTTGAGGTGGATACATGACATTGGTTGATTTTGCCCACCATTCATGCTTTTCAACTTGATCAATATAGTTATCTTCTGCCGTTGAAGGGTAACCAAAAACCGGATGAACAAACGAAGCATGGGCGATATCAATGCCATTTTCAACAACGCGAGAAGCTTCGGCATTCCATGTAAATTCAGTTTTTAGGCCACGCCAATCAGGGTTATCGAATTCAGGTAATGGCGGAATAGGGTAGCGCTGATCTTCAGGTAAATCGCCCATAAACACCCAAATCATACCGTACTTTTCTTCCACTGGGTAGGCGTCTACCTTAAAACGTTTCGGCACTTCAAAGCTATCACCTTCGGAAGGGATTTTCTTACACTTACCTTTGCCGTTATATTCCCAGCCATGGTAGGGGCAAACTACACAGTCGCGCTTTTCATTAACCCAACCACCTGCTAGTGAACCACCTCTATGTAAACAGGTATTGGCCAAACATTTGACTTTGCCTTCCAAGTCTCTAAACAGTA
This sequence comes from Colwellia sp. MEBiC06753, assembly GCF_053470325.1. Taxonomy (NCBI): domain Bacteria; kingdom Pseudomonadati; phylum Pseudomonadota; class Gammaproteobacteria; order Alteromonadales; family Colwelliaceae; genus Colwellia; species Colwellia sp. MEBiC06753. The sequence goes on from NZ_JBQMTM010000005.1 coordinate 112,421, forward strand.
CTAAATCTTGACTTAGTAATTTAGTTTTTACTGGTTTATCTTTAACGTTCTCGGACCATTCGGCCACATACCATAAATTCATTAACATGGAATATCTTCCTTTGTTTTATTGTTATATTATTAAGTTTAAATGATGTTACGAAAGCGATATTGATCTAGATCACCATCATATAAACTCAATATAACGAGAAATTTTTGTCGTTTACTCTGCACTAGCATTGACCTCGATACTACAATAGATGTATTGTCATATCAATATAACAAATAGATAAATTTTAAGCTAATATTTACCATTGCGTAGAATGCCTGTTAAAGGCAATATTGAGCACTGCTATCAAATTACAATAAGTTTAAGTGGCACTCAATTAAGAATTATGAGGAAGCTGAAAAATGCAAAAGTTTAAAGTATGGGAATGTCAGGTCTGTGCATGGATTTATGACGAAGTAAAAGGTTGCCCAGAGGAAGGAATTGCCCCTGGCACCCGTTGGGAAGATATTCCAAGTGACTGGCTATGCCCAGAATGCGGCGTTGGTAAAGAAGACTTTGATATGGTGGCGATCAGTGAATCAGAAGCTGAATCGGTTGACCAAGTAGTTTCCAGCGCAGCCGCTGAGGATGAAAGCTTTATTGAGTACAGTATTTGGGAATGTCAGGTTTGTGCATGGGTTTATGATGAATCTAAAGGTTGGCCAGAAGATGGCATTGCCCCTGGCACAAAATGGCAAGATGTACCTAATGATTGGCTTTGTCCTGAATGTGGTGTTGGAAAAGCTGACTTTGACATGCTTGAAGTTAAGCGCGTTAAGGTAAACGCTGAAGCGGAAAAAACAGCCGAGCAACCTCCGATTTCGCCAGAGCAAGATATCGCTATCGCAGGTGAAATTGATGAAACTCTTGCTCCTATTGTAATTATTGGTACAGGTTTAGCTGGTTATAACTTGGTTAAAGAAATTCGCAAAACAGATCACTCAACGCCAATTCATCTTTATACCAATGACGACGGTACTTTCTATTCTAAGCCATTATTATCAACAGGTTTTGCAAAGAAAAAATCAGCGCAAGACTTAGCAGGGCAAAGCGCTGAACAAATGGCTGAACAGTTTAATGTGCAAATTCACATTTATACGCCAGTAAAATCAGTTGATACAGCAGCTAAAACCATTACCTTGGCAGATGGTTGCTACCAGCCTTATAGCAAATTGGTTTTTGCAACAGGGGCAAGCTGTATTCAAGCACCATTGACCGGTGATGGTTTACACCATGTTTATTCAGTAAATGATTTACTAGATTACAATAAATTCCGCACCCTTGCTAAACATAAAAAGCATATTCTTATTATTGGCGCTGGCTTAATAGGCAGTGAATATGCCAATGATCTAGTACAAGCAGGTCATCAGGTATCGGTGGTTGACCCTATGCCTACGGTGTTATCTACCTTGATGCCAGAGCCAGCCGGCAAATCTGTTGAAGCAGCGCTAGCCAACGCCGGTGTTAAATTTCATTTCGGTACGGTTGTTGAATCAGTTAATAATCGCAGTGGTGGTGTTAGTGCCACGCTGAATAATGGCACCACCATTGAAGCTGATATTGTCTTATCCGCTATTGGTGTTAGGCCTAATATTGGTTTGGCACAGGCAAATGGCATTGCTACTGGACGCGGTATTGTTACCGACAGATACTTAGCAACGAATGCAGCTGATGTTTATGCCATTGGTGATTGTGCGCAAGTAGCCGATCATGTGTTGTTTTATATTCTTCCTATGATGGCGCAAATCAAAGCGTTAGCAAAAACGTTAGCTGGCAATCCAACCGAAGTGAGTTACGGAGTGATGCCTGTTATCGTTAAAACCACCTTATTCCCTGTAACGGTTAATCCGCCAGCTAGAAATAGCGATGGGAGCCTTGTTAGCGGACAGTGGCAGGTTGAAGTTGATGCTCCAACAGGTGTTAGAGCGGTTTATCGCCAAGGTGAACAAGTATTGGGCTTTGCGTTAACTGGCGATCAAGTCAGTGCAAAAGCAGAACTTGAAGCAAAATGTCCGCCCGTGCTCGCTTAGCTTAATAAGCGACATTATATTAATTAAAAACCATCACTTTGAGAAAAGGTGATGGTTTTTACTTTATAGTGAACAAGGCTTTTAACTATAGCGATTAACGACTAAAAATTTGTGCAAAGCCTAAAGTAATATCATCAATATCGTTAAATTGTTGCGCTATATCTTCACTTTGCATCCCTTTAAGAAACTTATTCAAAAAGCTCGTTGTAGTTGCATTAACAATGGCTAGCGCATCGTATTGCGGCGCTTGTTCGCGCTCTGGTCGGCAAATTAGATTGCCTAAATAGTGATCGGCACCTTGAACTACCAGAGCAAATTTATTATCTGGTTTTGCGGTATCGAAAGACATTTTATGTACTTGCCAGGTTGGAAAAAAGCGACCGTCGAAATCCCATGTGCCAGTCGTTAGCAACATTGGTGTATTAAGCTGGTGCCAACTGTCTTTTGTGATCACATCAAACATAGGACCTGGCGGAGAAAGGGCAACAATGGCAGATATTCTATCATCCTGAACATAATGATAGCGGTTATCTTCAGGGTTAAATACACCGGCACCACCAAATTGTTGGGCGGTAAAACCGCCAAAAGAATGTCCAGCTAAGGCAAGGTTATTGGTGTTCATTCTATCGCTAAGTTTTGGGGTAATTGATTCAAGTTGCTCAAGGTTTTTGAGCAAAAATTGCATATCGAGAATACGTTGTTCCACCAGCCCGTAATTACCATACCAAAGACTATTGAAAATACCAGAGACCATAGAGCAGCAATCTTGATGGTTTGGCGCGATAACGACATAACCATGGCTCACCCAATGGGTTATTACATTGTCGTATTTGTCTTTACTGGAAAAATTACCGTGTGAGAACAAAATAACGGGATACTGATCTGCTGGTTCTGGATAAAAAATCGTCAGTTCAAGCGGCCTGTCTAATTCATTGTTGGTTAGGTGAATATCTCTATCAATAATTACTTTTAATTTACCGGTTTGAATGTTGGAAATGCTGTCTCTAGCTTGTTGGCTAATGGTCAATGGGGACGCGGTAGGTAATTCAATCGGCTCACTGCAAGCACAAAGCAGTAATACAATCATCATGATAAATCGGTTATTTTTGGTCATTAGTGCTCCTTGCGTAAAAAGGTTGCGGTATCCAGTGCAGATTGCATCGGTATTTCGAGTGGGATGACATGGCCGATATTAGGATAGATAATGTCTTCAACGGCTTTGGCTTGGCTGAGTTTTTCTTTAAATTGTTCAACATGCTCAACAGGTAATTGGGGATTGTTTTCACCCCACATCAACAGTGTTGGAGCCGTTATACGAGCTAAAAGCGGTGAAATATCTGACTTGTCCCATTGAAGTATTCGATTAAATTCGGCCATGCGATTGCCTTTGCGGCGATACATTTCGTGAAATTCAGTCACTAAGTCTTTTGTGATCAAGGTGTTATCAACCACTGCAGCTTTTAAAAAGCCATCGAAAAGTGATTCTGGTAATAAGTACAGTAGATAGCCGCCCCAAGTCGGTAGCTCTTTTTCCATGTATTTGTTGGTGACTTTAGGCATACCTGGTGTGTTAATCAGCACCAGTTTATCGGTTTTGTCTGGGTATGTTGCCGCGAAAGTATAGGCGATACCACCGCCCGTTGAGCTGCCTGCGATATGTGCTTTGTCGATGTTTAAGTGTGCCAGTAAGCTATTTAACAAAAACGCGCCACGTGCCCTTGAATAATCATTGCTAGGATCTGGGCCAGTTAAGCCATGGCTGGTTAAGTCGTAGCGTATTAAAGTAAATTCATCTTTTAATTGCTCGACCCAAGTTTGCCATTGCCGCATGGTGTAAAAATGGGAGTGGACTAGTACCAGCGCAGGGCCCTGACCTTCAACTTTATAATGTAAATTTACCCCATCTATTTGAACGGTTTGCAGGCTCTCGCCACCATATTTTTTCGCTAATATTTCAACGTCAATATCGCGATAGACAATTAACACCCATGAGCAATAGCTCACGATAATTGCCATAATGGCTAGTGCGATGACTTTTAGCGGTCGCAATATAAAGCCTGTGTTCAAATTATTTTCCCAACTTTCAACGTGAGCTAGGCGTTAAGTTAAAAACGCCTTATCAGCTTTCATTTTAGCAATTTCTTGTTGACTGTAGCCAAGCTCGCTTAGTATTTCTTCGGTGTGCTCGCTAAAGTCAGGCAACTGGAAATTGGGTTGTGCTGGTTCTTGCTGGTACTTGATTGGTACGCCAAGGTGATTAAAACCTTGGTTATCAGTTAACAGCATATCGCGTTGTTTTAAATGCGGTTCGCGGATCGCTTCATTTAGTTCCCTAACCGGTGCCCAACAAACATCAACGTCGGCTAAAAAAGTTGTCCAATGAGCTAATGTTTTACTGGCAAAGGTATCGGTAAAAAATGCCTTAACCGGGTTTTGATTATTTCCTGGCGGCTGTTGGCATAGTTTAATAAGTTCATTACGCTGATTTTCGTCGTCACATAAGGCAGTAATTAAATTGATGGCAAATTTAATTTCACTGCCACCTAAAGTAAGCGATTTTCCATCTAAGGTTTGGTAGATACCGTACATGGCGGCGCCGCCCCAAGAGCGCTCTTCTTTTACTACAGGTGAGCGATTTTCTGCCAGTGGCGGCCCCATAACATTGGGCAGCCAAGCGACAAGGGAGTCTTGCATCGAAATATCTAAATAATCGCCAAGGCCGGTTTGTTGGCGACGAATTATCGCCATTAAAATACCCGAGAATGCCATCAATGAACCGGCCATATCAGCGACGGGCATGGCAGGCATCGCTGGTTTGCCATCTTGGCCTTCATTAATTGAAACGGTACCCGAATCTGCTTGAATACTTAAATCATGTGCTGGTGCTAAACGTTTATCACCGGTTTGACCATAAGCTGAGATAGAGCAGTAAATAATAGCAGGATTGGCTGCTTTTACCGCGTCATAGCCAATACCTAATCGGTCAACAACGCCAGGACGAAAGGCTTCAATGATTACATCGACGGTTTTAATTAATTTGAAAAACGCGGCTTTGCCATCCTCAGATTTTAAATTAAGATTTATGCTTTTTTTACCGCGAAACACATTGCGAAACCAGACGCTATGGGCTGAACCTTCTTGTGATAAGCCAACTTGTCGAACAGGCTCACCACCGGGGGGCTCAAGCGCAATAACTTCTGCGCCATGATCGGCCATCATCATGGAAAAATGCGGTCCAGGTAAAAACATTGATAAATCCAGTACACGAATTCCTGCTAGTTTCATTGCTTTCCTCGCTATATTGCACCATGTTGTTTAAATTGCTGAATTTGGTCAGTATTGTAACCTAAGTCGGTTAACAGTGACTCAGTATCAGCGCCAATACTGCTAGCAACATTGGCTTGACCGCGTTCGCCGTTTACTTTTATTGGGCTTGCTAAGATTTCCATCGCTTGATTTTGTGGGTGTTGAAGTGTTTGCACCATACCGATATCACGAATATAAGGGTTGTTTAATGCCTGTGGCAGATCATAAACCGGCGCCGATGGAATTTTTCCTTGAAAGAGTGCTTGCCAATCTGCCGTTGTTTTTTTGCTAATCACCCGATCAATTTCAACCGTTAATTCATCACGCAACTCACGGCGTTTAGCGACGTTGTCAAAGCGTGATTGACGCAAAATATCGTCATCGAGAATATCTAAAAACACTTGCCAGAACTTTTCGGTCATCACCATCAGGAAAATCCAGCCGTCTTGGCTTTTATAAAGCTGGCAAGGTACGGTTGAAGGGTGCGCACTACGGGCAACTCGTTTGGTTTCATGCTGCTCATTTAGATACCAAGTAGCAGGGTAAGTAAGCTGATGCAAGGCAACATCAAATAATGACACATCGACGTCGCAGCCTTTGCCTGTGCGATAGGCATTAAATAGTGCCGCGGTTAGCCCTAACGCAGTCACTGCGCCAGTCATAAAATCAACCATAGATAAACCAAAGCGGGCAGGCGCTTGCTCTGGCTCACCGGTTAATGACATAAACCCCGCTTCTGCTTGCATTAAATAATCATATCCAGGCCACGTAGTGCGGTCATTGTCTCGGCCATAAGCGGATAAATGCGCACATACTATTTTAGGGTTAATCGCTTTTAATTGCGGGTAGGTGATGTTTAATTTTTCAGGCTGATCGCCGCGTAAGTTATTACAGACGGCATCCGCTGTTTTAATAAGCTCATTGAAAATATCTCTACCGCTGGCAGTTTTAATATCTAAACTTAAACTTTTTTTATTTAAATTAAAGGTTTGAAAAAAGTAGCTGTCATCTTTACCGAGAAAGAATGGGCCGGTTTGACGAGCAATATCACCGCCAAGTGCCGGGCTTTCAATTTTAATTACCTCAGCGCCCAAATTGGCTAAATACATTGAACCATAAGGGCCTGCGCCATATTGTTCAATGGCAATTATTCGTACCCCTTTTAGCGGTAAATCTGACATGCTACTACCTCTTTAATTAAGATGTGAAAAAAGGCGAGGTTATCGCCTTTATTTACGTTTTTAACCAGCAAGTTTAATATTGATAACCTAGTTAAATTTTATATTTCTCAACTAGTTGCTTAGAAATGATAATGCGTTGCATTTCATTGGTGCCTTCGCCGATACACATTAACATGGCATCGCGATAGAAACGCTCAATGTCGTATTCAACACTATAGCTATAACCACCAAAAATACGCATTGCTTCGTTGGCACAAAATACGCCGGTTTCTGACGCAAAATATTTCGCCATGCCGGCTTCCATATCACAGCGCTCGCCAGCGTCATATTTTTCGGCCGCTTGTTCAATTAACAGGCGAGAGGCTTCGACTTTTGCTGCCATTTCACCGAGCTTTAATTGAATTGCTTGATGGTTACAGATTGCTTTACCAAAGGTTTGTCGCTCCTGTGCGTAGCGCACGGCAAGCTCCATAGCACCAAGGGCAATACCGGCACCACGGGCGGCTACGTTGATTCGGCCAAGCTCTAAACCGCCGACAGCTTGTATAAAGCCTTTACCTTCTTCACCGCCAATTAAGTTAGCGGCGGGTACGCGAAAATTAGTAAAAACAACTTCACAGGTATCGATGGCGCGATACCCCAGCTTTTTCATTTTGATAATTTCTATACCCGGTAGCGGCTGACCATCAGCATCTTTGGTTTCAACAATGAACATGCTGGTGCCTTTGTGGCGCGGTTCAATATTGGTGTCGGTTTTTACCAGTACTGCGAGAGAGTTGCCGTTAAGCGAGTTGGTGATCCACGTTTTGGCGCCATTGATAATATAATCATCGCCATCACGCACGGCGGTCGTGGTGATTGCTTGTAAATCTGAACCGGCATTTGGCTCCGTTAAGGCAATACCGCCACGCAGTTCGCCAGTTGCCATTCGTGGCAAAAATTGTTGTTTTTGGGCTTCTGTGCCACAACGCTCAATTGCTGATGCTTGAATTAAGTGTGAATTAAAAATACCACCCGGAGCCATCCACGCTGAGGCAACTTTGATCACGATTTTAGCGTAAATTGATGCGGGTAAGCCCATGCCGCCATAGTCTTGACCTATGGTAGCGCCAAATAAGCCGAGATCTTTCATTTGCTCGACTAAATCGTGCGGATATTTATCCGCTTGATCGTATTCTTTGGCGATTGGCTTAACTTCGTTTTCGACCCATTTATTGATCATATCTAAGATGGCAATTTCATCTTCTTTTGAATACATTGCTGCTGAATTAACGTCTGACATGATAATTTCCTACTAATCTTCTAAATCTTCTACCGCGTGACCAATTTTAGGGATCAGCATTTTGCGAACAAACTGACAGACTAAATCGCCATCTTGGTTAAAGCCACGTGTTGCGATAGTAACGATGCCTTGGGTTGGGCGTGATTTTGACTCACGCTTATCTAATACTTCAGACTCGGCATATAAGGTGTCGCCAACAAATAAAGGTTTGGTCATGCGAATATCATCCCAGCCCAAGTTAGCAATCGCTTTTTGGCTGCAATCGGTCACACTCATGCCAACCATTAATGCAACGGTTAATGGTGAGCAGACAATGCATTTACCAAATTCACTTTTTTTAGCAAATTCATCATCAAAATGCATTGGATGCGTATTCATGGTCATGAGCGTAAATAAGTGGTTATCGTATTCAGTGATGGTTTTGCCAGGACGATGCTCATAAATTTCACCAACACCAAATTCTTCGAAATAACGACCAAAGGTTTCTCTATAACGGTTTTCACCAACGTTTTTTACACTTTTTACCATAATTACATCTCACTTAACGTTATGACTGATTTGCTTGTGCTAAAGCGATAATGCGTTGACAAGCAAGAATAATAGGGCGGTCGACCATACGACCATTGACGACAACAACACCAGCGTCAGGGCTGTCAACAGCTGCTAACACTTGTTGGGCATATTGAATTTGCGCTTGTTCAGGCATAAAGGCCTGATGAATATCGGCAATTTGGCAAGGGTGGATTGCCGCTTTACCACTAAAGCCTAATGCTTTTATTTTTTCGGTTTCTGCAATTAAGCCTTGTTGATTGTTAATGTCGATATAAGGTACATCGAGCAAAGCAACTTTTGCTTTCGCGGCGGCAATCACTAATTGACTGCGACAAAACAGCAAGGGCTCGTAGCTAAATTCGCAGCCTAATTCCGCTGACATATCCGCGCCGCCAAACATCAGCGCAGCAACGTTTGGCTGTGAAGCGATTTCGTAGGCGTTTTCCAAACCTGTAATGGATTCTATTAACGCAATAATGTTTGTTTTTGGACAGGCTTGATGAATCTGTGCAATGTGCGCTGGTTGTTCAGCTTTCGCTAGCATTAAATACTTTGGTGGCGTTTTCGATAACGCGGCTAAATCTTGCTGACCAAGTGGCTTATCTAAAGGATTTAATCTGACACAAATGCTGGCATTGTGTTGTTCGATATAGTCAATAGCGGCCGTGCGAGCAATGTCTTTATCTGCAGGCAGTACCGCATCTTCTAAATCAATACAGATCAAATCGCTGCCAGCAGCGTCAGCTTTAGCAAAGCGTTCAGGTTTTGAACCGGGTACAAATAACAGGGATCTTAATAAATTTGCCATTGGTTTATCCTAAGCTTTTACGTTGGCGGCAAAATGCTCAGCGATTTCTTGGCGGCTGGCATACCATACATCGGGTTTGCTATTCACATAGTTAAAGAATTCTTCTAGCGCCCAAATACGACCAGCACGGCCAATAATTCTTAGATGTAAGCCCAGCGACATCATACGAGGCTGAGTACCACCTTCTTGATATAAGGTATCAAAGGTGCGTTTTGCATAATCTAGCCACATCTGGGGAGTATAAGAGGGCGCTACCCACATTTTCATATCGTTGGTATCAACAGCATAAGGGACGATAACCATTGGCTGTTCAGAGCCTTCAACTTGCCCCCAAAATGGCGCGTCAGCACTGTAATCATCCATATGATAGAAAAAGCCTTCTTCTTGTAACAAGCGACGGGTGTTGTCGGTGAGCAAATAACGAGAAAGCCAACCGGTAGGGCGCTGCCCTGTGGTTTGTTCAATGCTGTCAGCGGCTTTGCGAATAAACGCACGCTCATCATCTTCGTTCATTTTAAATTGATGAACCCAGCGATAGCCATGAGAGCAGGCTTCGTCTAGGCGGCGTTTTATCGCATCGGCAATAAACGGTGCTTTTTCTAATGCTTGCGCGCATACCGTCCAAGTTGCTTTTGAGCAATATTGGTCAAGTAACTTAATCACACGGTCGGCACCTTCATTGATACCGTATTGGTAATTTGACTCGTTACCATAATTGCGAATGGGTTTGGCAACATGAACTTGAAGTTCATCAACAGGCTCTGGGCCTCTGTCACCGGCCAAAATATTATACTCAGCACCTTCTTCAACATTGATGACAATGGATAATGCGATGCGGGCGTTATTTGGCCATTTGTAATTTGTTGGAACATTTTTCGACATAATAAAAGTTAATCGCAGACAAGTAATTAATTAGTGGTATTCTTCACCGCCGGAAACATTCATTGCTTCGCCAGTGATATAGGCGGCTTGCTCAGAGCATAAAAATGCGCAGGCTTTAGCAACATCTTCTTGTAACCCTGGACGACCAAGAGGAATACGGGCACGCATATCTTGCATGTACTTATCATGACCTTTGCCAGTTACTTCGGAAAAATGGCTATTTTGCCAAGCGCCTAAGCCAGTAGTGACATGATTTGGGCAAATTTGATTAACATTGATGCCGTGTTCGCCTAATTCTTGTGCGGCAACGCGAGTTAAGCCAGTCATACCATGCTTAGACGTCGTGTAGGCACTAGCGTGAGCAAAAGCAGATTTTGATGCTTGTGAGCCGATGTTTATAATACGACCACCTTTGCCTTGTTTTACCATTTGCTCAGCCGCGAATTTTGTACCTAAGAATGTGCCACGTAGATTAACATTTAACACGGTATCCCACTCGCTAACGTCCATCTCCAAAATGGGCTTCATTAAGTAACCAATACCGGCATTATTAATCCAGATATCAAGGCTGCCATAATGTTTAACAGCAAATTCTGCGGCCGCTTGGACTTCGTCAGGGTTTAGGACATTACAGCAAAAGGCTACAGCATTTCCGCCAGCGCTGTTAATTTCATCAACAATTTGTTGCATTTCATCAACTTGGCCAACAGCGTCAGCAGGCAAATGTTCACCGCTGGCTTTACCTACATCGGTGATCACTACTTTGACGCCTTCACTTGCCAATCGTTTTGCCATGGCTTCACCTAGCCCTTGACGACGACCTGCACCTGTAATAACGGCAACTTTATCTGCTAATTCGGGGTAATTTGCCATGATCACACCTATAGATTTTCAGTTAGGATAAATAATGGGGTGTCGGCAAACACTTGGAACTCGCTTGCCACTTTTTGCATGGTTTCGGTGCTAACATCAGTACCAAATTGCTCCATATCATTGATTTTTAATATTTCAATATATTGATATGGCGGCTTATCATCGCTCATTAGCAAGCCTTGGCTTTTTAATATTTCAAATTGATCAACTGAGGGTAAGTTACCAGCGGTTGGTAAATCCGTGGTTTTTGCCCAGTGTTCATAATCAGAAATAGAGACATTTTCTTTAAGATCAAATAGTACGATTATTGTTGTCATGGTGATGCCTTACTTGATTGTTGTTGATCGTTTTTCTTAGGTTAGCTCCTAGTAATGATTACTTTATCATAATGTTATAATATTAGTACAAAGATTTTGTTTTTGAATTGTATCTATATGTTTTTAAATAAAAAAAAGAGAGCTTGTTGCTCTCTTTTTCTAACTAAAATGATGTTCTAGTGGAATTATAGATATTTGCTAATGGTTTTATCGGTTAGCTTTTTGTTTAAATATGCTAACGTTTTATCCGCATTTTGTTGTTTAGCATATTCAACTATGCTCATATCTGCGCATTGGGTAAATTTGTATAAGCTTTCTGCGCTGATTCGCTTGCTCTTAATGGTTCGATTAATTTTAAGCGGTTGGTCGGCTTTAATATAATTACAAATTCTGTCATCAATCTGTGCACTTGCAAGTGCATTATTGCTAAGAGTTAATGTAAATAAAGTTAAAATTGATAGAGTGAATGTTTTCATCTTGATCGCCTCATAATTGGTTTGAAAAGTAATACGGGGCGTAAAATGGATTGGATCACTTTATTTGGTAAGAACCAAATAAAAAAAGAGCCGATGGCTCTTTTTTTATTTTAAATACTTAGGGTAAAGTTTACGTTCAATATAATCGACTGTATTTTCTGAATTTTTCTCTTTTGCAAACTCAAGAATGTTTTGTTGTTCACAACTCATATAAGGGTAAACACTGTTGATGGTTTTACCTTGAGATTTTAAAGTGCGATTTATTTTTAAATGATCATCATTTTCTACCCATTGACATATATCGTTATATAAATCGCTGTTGGTCTTTGCTTGCGCAATGGTTAATGGCGTGATTAATAAAACTGCAGCTATAAAAGCATTTATCTTCATTTTTAACAAAACCTATAAATATTGAGTTGGTTACAAAAAACATTGCAATTTTACCTAATATTTAAAGTTATTACTCTAAAGTGGAGTAAATGATTTATTAAAAAACTATTGATGACTGTCAATTAAACCTTACGACTTTGTCTTGTTAAGCCCGTAATTAGCCAATACGCTCTGCGTATCTGAACCGATAGATGGCGGAGCTACTTTATACTCAAGCGAAGTTTTTGAAAATTTCACTGGGTTAGCGACTTGAGCAACTTTGCCAAGTGTTGGGTGTTCAAGTTCAAATTGCATTTGTCGATGTGTTAACTGTTCATCGTTAAAGACGCGATCCATAGTATTTATTGGGCCACAAGGCACATGTTGCTCAGCTAAATGTTCAAGCCAATAATCAATTCCTTGTTTAGCAAAATAACTGATCAGTAGTTCAATTAATTGTTCGCGGTGCTTTACTCGACTGGCATTGGTGGCATATTCGCTTTGGCTGGCGAGCTCTGGACAACCTAACACCTGACAACATTTCTGAAACTGGCTATCGTTACCCACCGCTAACATAATAAACCCATCTTTTACTGGTATTGCTTGGTAGGGCACTATATTAGGGTGGGCAGTACCTAAGCGAGTTGGCACTTGACCACTGACCAAATAATTACTGGCCTGATTGGCCAGCCAAGCCACTTGAGTATCAAATAGCGCTAAATCAATATGCTGACCTTCTCCCGATTGGCTACGGTGAAAAAGCGCTGCTAAAATGCCAGAAACTGCGTACATGCCAGTCATTAAATCGCATACGGCCACCCCGACTTTTTGCGGTGTGCCACCGGGCTCTCCGGTAATGCTCATTAAACCGCCACTGGCTTGGATCATTGCATCGTAACCTGCTTGTTTTGCTTTGGGGCCGGTTTGTCCAAAACCTGTAATTGAGCAATAAATGATATCGGGTTTAATCGCTGACAAACTGGCGTAATCCAGCTGATATTTTGCTAAACCACCGACTTTAAAATTTTCTAAAACAATATCAGCATGTTTAACTAATTCATGGATCTGCGCTTGACCTTCAAGGCTTGTAATATCAATGGCGAGTGATTTTTTGCCACGATTTGCACACAGAAAATAAGCCGATATATCTGACTTATTACCATTTTGGTCACTGAGAAATGGAGGCCCCCAATGGCGGGTGTCATCTCCCACTTCTGGCCGTTCAATTTTCCATACTTCAGCGCCGTAATCGGCCAGCACTTGTGATGCCCAAGGGCCAGCAAGAATACGGCTTAAATCTAATACTTTAATGCCTGATAAAGGACCTGCCATAAGGACTCCATTATACTACCTGTTTTACTGTCTTGGGCAGTTGAAATTGATATTGACTTGCCTGTTGCCAGTCACAAGCAAGCTGTAATAGTGCGATATCATCACCTGCTTTAGCCATAATTTGCATGCCCGCGGGCAATGGGGCGTCTTCAATTTTTTCGACCATAGGTATGCTGATAGCAGCCAAACCAGCCTGGTTAGCAAAACTGGTTAAATCGGCTTGGTTGGCTGGCACCTTGTCTGTTAATGAAAAAGCACGTTGTGCTGTTGTCGGTAACAACAGCATATCAGCATTGGTACTTGCAAAAATTTGCCTTGCTTTTAATTTGGCTTGATCAAGTAAGCGCTCAGCTTTCATAATATCGCTGGCACTTTTGGTTTCAATAAAATTAAACATTGCAGTTAAGTAGTCTGAAAATTGCTCGCGATGATTAAGCCATGCGTGTTGATGTTCAACTAACATATCGGCTTCACATAACAGTAATCCAGCGCGGCGACAGGCGGCAAAGTCGTAGTCGACAAAAGCGTCGGTATATTCTATTTGATGGCCTAACTCGGTAAATGCAGCAATATTTTGTTCAAAGCTCTTGATGATTGACGCCTCAACGCCAAGCTCGGCCAAGTTGCTTGGCACTAATAGACGATAACTTGGCTTAGGTACACTATATTGATATTGATGGCTACTTGCATCTAGGCGGTTAAATGCAGCGATCAATGGAAATAATAACTTTAAATCACGGGCAGAGCGGGCAAGCGGACCAATATGATCCATCAATCGGCTGCAAGTAATACTGCCTTGATTACTGATGGCGCCGGGACTTGCTTTGAAACCAAAAATGCCGTTATATGCCGCAGGGATACGCACTGAACCCATGGTATCAGTACCTAACGCCACTGGGGTAAGGCAAGCGGCTACAGCCGCGCCAGAGCCACCGCTAGAGCCACCAGGGGTAAATCCTAGCTGATGCGGGTTATGGCAATCACCAAAATGCGGATTATGATTGGTGGCACCAAGTGCGCCTTCGTGCATATTGAGTTTGCCATTAATGGTAGCGCCAGATGCTTTAAGTTGCTTAACTATAAAAGCATCCGATGTGGCAGAATTTTGTTTTAAATGACCTAGTCCGGCAGTGGTATTGAAGCCAACAACGTCGATATTGTCTTTTACGGCAATAGGCAACCCTGCCAGCGGTGAAGTCACTAAGTTAGGCTCAGCATACTGGTCGTAAGATTGAATAAAACAGTTGAGTTTAGGTTGCATTAGCGCAATTAATTGTTGCTGCTGCTGACAAAGCTCTATATAGCTTATCTCGTGATTTTTCACGAGCGCTATTTGAGCGGTCAAATCTAACTGTAATAGGTCAATATCTATATTCATTGAGTGCAAAGCCGTGTTTACTCAACAGTCGTTACTGGTGAGCATATAAAGTTAAAATCTCTCGTCAATTAAGCGAATCGGTTTTTGGCGAATATCGACTTGGGTGAGCTTAGTTAGCTCGCCTTCACCAACGAATTCAACCTGTACTTCAATGCCTATCTTACGCTTGAGTAGTGTTTTATATTTATCCACCAAACCATTGCGCTGTGCAGCAGGTGTTGACACTTCTACCATTACAACCATATCGTCGCGTCCGCTATCATCACGTACCGCTTTACAGATAAATTCACCTAAGAACTCTTCACATTCGTCCAGCATTGGGCCGATACCTTGCGGATAAATATTTATACCGCGTAATTTGACCATGTTATCAGAACGGCCCATAAAGCCACGTATGCGTTTAAACGGTAGGCCAAGCTTATTCTCACCTAAGACTTCTTCAGTTAAATCATAGGTATTAAAGCGAATAATCGGATAAACATCATCTTTATAAAGGCAAGTAACCACCATATTGCCTTTCTCCCCCGTTGATACGGGGCTGTTGGTGTCAGGGTCAAGGATTTCTAAATAATGAGCATCTTCCCAAACGTGCATACCGTCATGATCTGGCCCTTCAGCTGCAATCGCGCCGGTATCGCCAACACCGTACCAGTCAAACAATTCGGGTTTGTGTTGGTCATTGCCCCATGCCTCTGCTATCGCTTCTCGCGACTCCATGCCAAGATGACCAATGATCATATCGATTTGAATATCTTCGCCAGGCTTTAAGCCTTCATCTTTGGCAACATCAGCTAAGCGTTTTATATAGTCTACAAAACCTACAAGTACGTTAACGCCAAAGGTTTTCATTAAATTCACTTGGGCAACTGAGCGGGTTTCAACACCTGTTCCAGCTGATAAAAACGTGGCGTTAGTATAGTGGGTGACTGCTTCTCTAATGTAATGGCCGCCGTTGATCATGCCATGTCCATAGCAAGACTGAATCGTTGATGCCGGTTTTAACCCCATCATTCGGTATCCGCGGGCAACTAATAAGCCTTGAATTTCTCTACCTTTAGGGCCAAAAATTAACGGCTGTGGTGTGCCAGTCGTGCCAGAGGTGGTATGAAATACAATCGGAGGTCGCTGCGCTTTTGGAATATTGTCTAAACCGTGGAAATCGCCAAGCGGTGGGTATTTTTCCACACTCTCCATAATGTCCGCTTTTGAAATTAGCGGTAGTTTTTCAATATCCTCCAGCGATTGAATATCTGTTGGTTTAACCCCTGCGTTGCTCCAAATTCTTTGGTAAAACGGGATTTGCCACGCTCTGTCCATCAATTTCATAAAGCGCTGATTTTGTAATGCACTAAGCTCTGCTTTGGTCATGTTTTGATAACGGGCAAATAGCGCGTCGCCAAGTGGATAGTCGTTCAGTACATCTTTGGTATCAAAGCATTCAAAGTAAGTAGGGTAACTGCTCATGGAAATTCCTATTAACTGGCTTTATTCAGCATTAGTGTTACTAGCTCAGCAATGGTTGGTAATTGCTCTAGTGATTTGAGCTGACGTTGTAATTGTTGAATTTGAGGTTCAGGCAATGGGCGTAGGGCGCTTTTACAGGCGGCGATAAATTTTTCATCTTGCTGCTTTGTGGTCATTGGCCTTTCTGGATGACCTAGCACCGCCGGCAAGTGTTGCTGTAAGTGCTGCCCTGTACTTAAAGTTATAAAAACGGTTAACGGCGCAAGGGCATTTGGATCTTGGCAGTCATTTAGCTCTGTGGTGATTTTTGAGGCTAACGCTAAGCGCTCAGGGCAGCGCAGGGCTGATTCGTCGAAATCCTCCACTAATACGTTATGGGTTAAAAGGTATGTGGCGGCAATATAGCCATTACAAAGCTTGGCGTAACTGGCATCCATATCACTTTTGACTGGTCTTGCAACTAAACGATTAATCAGCGGTGTTGCAGAAATCTTGATCGCCTTAATATCATCAACACTAAAGCCATATTCTGCTTGCAAACAAGCCAAAGCATCGACAACACCATGGCCTGCGCGCCCTGTAGGGAAGGGTTTATGACTGACTTTTGTGATTTGGTATTCCTTACCAAGTTTGCTAGGAATAACGTCACGACAGTAGTCGGTTTCAAATAAATTGAAATAGCCGAACTGTCCCTCAAGAATATCTTTAGGACCATCAAAGCCTGCAAACGCTAAATTGGCCGCCGTAATAGCTGCTCTTGAGTTAACTGCAATTTGCATGGCGAGCATTGGTGAGCCTTCAACATGGGCTTGCATGGTGCCACTGATCTGACTGTAAGCAATGCCTAGAGCATTCGCTATCTCTGAACGGTTGGCCGACATCATGGCGCAAATTCCGGCGGTAGCGCCAATACAGCCACAAATTGATGGCCTAAAAAAGGCAAGTGGATTACTCACACTCTCACCAATTAAGGTGGCAATATCAACCGCCACAACAACACCAAGAATTAATTGTTCGCCGCTGAGGTTTTTATCTTCTGCATAAGCAGTCAGCGCTGATAAAATCGTGGCCATAGGGTGTACAACCGCGCCTTCGTGGACACAATCCCATTCTTGGTTATGAATTTGATAGCCGTTAACCATAGCGGCAGTTGCCACCGATACTTGCTCACCGGTTAGCCAAATGCTTGCTTTAGCACTTGACGTATTAGCTAAATTATTAAAATCGCCACTGGCGATTAGTGCCTTTTTCAACAGGTAGACTTTATCGACTCGAGAGCCACTTAGACCAACACCTATAGTGTCATAAATAAAGGTTTTCGCACTTGCAATAGCGCTATCGGGTAAGTGTTGATAGCGAGTTTCGCTGATATAGTTGATCATTTGTGCGATTAAACTGCTCATCGTTTGGCTCCAACAGGGGAAATTAATTGGCTAAACGCGTTAATCTTGGTGTTTTCATCAAATGAAAATTGATTAATAGCTGATACCGTATGTTCAGGAATATTACTTTGCGTTAATAAATATCTAGCTTTAGCTTTGATATGTTCAGCAGACATAGGCACCTCAGGATCGCCTAAGGTATCTTTGATTGACTCATTAACTTGTCCGCTTTGCTGCCCCAATTGATAACTAATTTGGCAACTAGCGCCAAAATGTCCGGGGTAATTATCTTCATGTTGGGATGAAACGTTAAGCTGAACTTTAGCCCGCGCTTGAATTACCTCGGAAGCATCAAGTACCGATGATTGATAATGGGCTAATTCAGGTTCTCCCCAAACGATAATGGCTGCGATAGCATGCTGAATACTGAATTTGGCTTCTATGGTAGTTGTCGGGGTTGTTTTATCACAAAAAGTTAACGCATCTTGATAAGTTGCTATCGAAACTTGAGTGATTTCAGCACCTCTGGGCAACTTATGCTGGCAACGTAAAAATGCATCAATGGCAGGGTGGGCATGTCGGCATGCTGGCCAAGGCTTAAAGCTAGTATCATAAATTAACCAGTTAGGCTGCGTTGCAACTAAATAGCTTGTATCTGCATCGGTTGATAGCACATTAAATACACCAGATTCACCTTCTAATATTTGATTAACACCACTAACACCACATTTAGCAAGCCATGCAACTTGCGCTGACATTTGGCTAGCACTGGCGTTATGCCATTGTTTGGTCATTACGTTTTCATGGCGCATTTGCCACAAGCCACTGGTGCGGCTGCCTAAGTTTCCTAGTGCAGATACAATTTGCTTGTCATCACAATCAAATAAATAACAGCAGGCATAGGTTGCACCAAAGGCGGCGCAAGTTGCAGTGTTATGAAAATGGCGATAATGGCTACGTCCGATAGCTTGGCCTACTCTAATGGCTATTTCATAACCGAGAATAATCGCTTCTAAAAACCGGTGAAAGCTAACGCCTTGCTGCTGTGCAATGGCTAATGCTGAGGGAATAATCACAGGGCCAGGGTGTAATATGGAACTGCGATGAATATCGTCCATTTCCAAAATATTGCCGAGAGCACCGTTATATAAGGCTGCGCTTAACCAGTCGAAGTGGCCTAAAAATATCGCATTACAATTACCACTCTGACTTAACACTAGGCTTGCTTGAAATGCTTTACCAGCGTCGGTATTAGCGCCGGCAGCAGCACAACCGAGCCAGTCAATGACATGTAAATAAGCGCGCTGATAATCATCAGCACAAAAGCGCTTATTACTAAGCAATCGAGTAAGTTCAGCGGTTAATGACATGGTTATATGTTCTAAATAAACTTAATTGTTATAATGATATAACATTTGTACTTTTGTTTTCAATAGAAAATAAAAAAGCCAGAGTAATATCCGGCTTTTTATGGTTGAAAGTGGTTGATTCTAGTTTAAATGCTTATAGTTTAGCTGATTTTCCGGTATCTGGATTAACCGGTGTTTTCCAAAGAAAACGTGCTAGTGCAATAAAGGCAATAATCACTAATAAACAGCGAATTGGGTTTTGATCTGGACGGATCCAAAATTCAGTATACCAACCCCAATAGGTGGTAATTTCCCAGTTATACCAAGCAACACCAGCTGCGCCAATAGCGTAACGAATCATCAGACCGACTTCGTTTTGTTTGGTATGTTTATAAAAAAGGTACACAGACCAAACAAAAATTGCCGCCGACAATGCATAAGTAGCAGGGTGCCAAGTTCCAGCAACACGTGGATCTAAAATTGTGATCATCACCACATACATAAACCAGTTAACAAAAATATACTCACTTGCGGCAATGCGCGCTGTTTGTGGTTTAATGCCTGCGGTAGGCTTGCCTAAACCTTCACGTAGGCCAAGCGTTTTTCTGATCCATAATAACATGCGACAGCGCATATCTTTTTGGAACATGGTTAACACTAAAATCGGTATTAAAAATAACCCTGAAATTTCTAGAATATTATGGGAGCCTAATAACACCGGAGTGCCTGCCGCATCTTTAACCATAGGTATATGGTTATTATGTTCAAAAAAGTCTAGTCCTAATTCAAACCAGCCATCCCAAATCAACATGGCGCCGAGAAAGCCCATAATTGAACCTTTAACTTCGTCCATCTTCAGGCCTTTGTAGACTATGACTACTCCAATAGCGCCGTAAATAAAACTGATTAAATACTTCCATGTAAATTCAGGTGGAAACATATAAATCAAGCTAACAACTACCATATGACTGATAGGTTTTTGCAAGGTTATAAACACATAGACTAAAATTGCTAATAACACCGTATTGGCACGAATACTGGTATTCGCTTGAGGTTGGCTTAACGCCTGCTCACTCATAAATATCTCCTATATACAGCATGAGAGTCACTGTTAAATTAACGTAAAAAATTGCTTTTGGCGATAATTAAAAGGAGCGCGTTGCACTCCTTTTTTGATTAGGATACGCCCTAAAGTTTAATTAAAAGTGTAACTTAGTCGAACACCCGCAATTCTTGGTGTTGGTAGAGTTGCATGAACGGCATATGGCACTGATTGGTAATCAGGCATAAAACCATAGTCAACGTTACCAACAGCGTGCTTAATAGTGTCATCGTCAAATAAGTTATTAACGTATGCAGTTACACTCCAGTTGTCACCTTGGAAACCAGCACTTAAATCCCATTCGCTGTATGCTGGTAACTGAGCATGTTCGCCACGGTCAACATTACGTTCTGACTTATATTGGCCGAATAATTCTACGAACGTATTCATGCCATATAATTCAGTGGTATAACGCGCATTTACGGTACCAGAATGCAGTGGTGATAGCGGTAATCGACTACCTGAGAAATCAGCTTCTGCATTGCCGGCAATCGCACGGTCTACATCAGAAATATTGGCATTAATATCTGATTGCTCAATTGCCTTAGCCACATTGAAGTCGGTATAACTGGCGTCAGAATATAAATAGGCAAATGATAATCGTAATTTCGGTGTTATTTGCCAAATTGATTCAAGTTCAAAACCTTTAACCTCGGTTTCACCCGCGTTAATTACAGAGACGTTAGCCATGCCGAATTCATTAACAAAGGTAAAAGGGACTTGTTGGTCAGTATAATCCCAATAGAAAATGCTAGTATTAACTAATACATTGTTTTCTGATGAAAATGCTTTTGCACCAATCTCATAAGCCCACAGTGTTTCCGGTCTGTATTCACCTGATGATACATCACCGTTAGCATCGGTTGTTGTGATACCGCCAGGTTTAAAGCCTTTCGAGGCCGACATATACGTAAATACAGTTTCATTAACTTTATAATCTAAGCTAAAGCGCGGTAAGAATGAACTATCACTGACACTATTTTTGGTTAAGTAATTGTCACCTAAAGCAAATTCGTTAGCGTCATGCTGATGCATTTCAAAAGGCGGCATACCTGGGAACGTAAAACTATAGTAAATAGCGTCGAAAGCTCTATCATCAGCATTACCGGTATAGTCGATAGTTTCATCTAAATAACGACCTTCAAATGTTAGGTTTAACTGGTCAGTTAATTCATAGTTAAATAGACCCGCTACTGACCAATGCTCAGTTTTACGTGTAATTGGCGTATAACGATTATCAGCGTAGCTAAATGGCGCTGTTTTCAGGTTTGAAATTGCACAACCTGGGCCACATGGAACAAATGAGTATACAGAGTCAACTAAGGTTTGCGCATTTGCCCCGTCACGTAACCAGGTTTGTGCGCCAAATAGCGTGGTCATCTCTTCTTGCCAATAAAGGCCAGAAAGCACCCAGTTAAAGCCATCACCGTAACCGGTGAAACGGAATTCCTGATTGATTTGTTCGACATCGTAAGAGGTGTCAACATCTAAATGGAAGCCTTGCTGAGAAATAGCAGGTGCCCACGGTGGCATGGCTGGAATTGACGTTACGCCAAAGTTTGTCACGTCAAAATCTTCTTGAACATAAGACTCACTTTTGGTGAAAGACGTATTAGAGACAAACGAAACATACTCGCCTTCCCATTCTATTTCTAACGCTGCACGAGTATTTTCAATGTCGGTACCAGAGAAATCTTTGCCAGTTCGAGGATCTGGGGATAGATCAAGCATGGCACTATCAGCACTGACTTCGCCTTTAATTATTGGACGACAGTTCGGCTGAGGCGGTAATCCTGGCGTAAACATCGCACCTGGATGGGTATTCCAGTAAGGCAATGCTTCGGCCATCGCACAGTCAACACCATTGCCATTACTATCAAATTCATACGGCAACATAGTTGCACCGTACTCTTTATTTAATGAACCAGTTAAGAACAAATTATTCATTGGATCGAATGGGTTATTAGGGTTCATGTACGACTCAGGGTTCATGGTGCTGATTGAAACCACAGGTCTTGGATCTAAATGCTGATCTGAATATTCACCACGGAAATAAAAGGTAAGGCTGTCATTTGGTAAATACAAGGCAGAAAGTGCTACACCTTTGGTGTCGCTACCGCCAAGGTTACCGCCAGTATTTGGATTGGTGTAATGGCCGTCACTGGCAGAATCAATTAATTTTATTCTGGCTGCGAACTCTTCTGTAATCGCTCCTTCAAAGCTAGCAGCAAGATCATAAATACCATCTTGTGCGACGTTTACGTCGAGCTTAGTGGTATTATGAAAACTTGGGCGCTTGGTTACATAGTTGATTGCGCCAGAGAAAGCACTACGACCATAGTTTACACTTTGTGGCCCTTTAACAACTTCAACTTGTTGTAAATCAAGTAGTTTCATATTAGCTGTCATACCACCACCAGGTAGGGTCATGGTTTCTGATGACACATCGATACCGTCAACTAAAATAGCAACGTTTGGGCGACCACGGTCTGTTGTTAAACCACGGATACTCGGTAGCGTTGAGTTTGGGGCTGCACCAATATCAAAAGCAACACCGTTGATATATTTGGCTACATCGTCTGATGACTGAATACCTTTTTCATCAATCTCTTTATTTGAAATAGCTGAAATTGCCAGTGGAATGGTTTCGATAGTTTCAGTGACTTTGCGGGTACGAACCTCAATTCGTTCGATCCCTGCGATACTATTATCAACGGTTTCTTGTTCCGCATAAGCGATGTTGGCTGCGCCAAGCTGCGTAAACAGTGCTGTTGTAATGGCGATGGAGAGTTTATCTCGTTTGTGCATGGCTACCTCGTTTTCTCGTTCAGAGTGGTTGCTTTTTATTGTTATAAACTTTGTTGTTTTATTAATGAGCTTTGTTACTTGCTTACAATTTAATCTACAACCTTTGCTATAATGTTGCAACATTAAAACATTATATTGTTATAATATTAATACAACTTGTATTTATGTTGTTGAAAATAAATAACAAAAATATTTTTTATTGAAAATTCTAATATGACAAATATTATTGTTATTGAGCGAGTACAGGCGATGAACGGTTAACGTGTTGTATCAACATGACTTGCAATTTTTACTCTATAGCCTGAATTTATTTAGGTGTCGCTGAAGTAGCTATATGTAATAAACAGCTAGAAGCGCCATAACCTAGTTAGGGTTATGGCTTTATTAAAGGAAGTTTAGGCACCACTTCGCAAGTATTGTTCTACTTCGCTAATACTGGGTTCATCTGCGTTAATTTCTTCTTGATCTTGCTGAAGAATTCTTAACACTCTGGCAAGGTAATGCTGGGTTTTCTCACTACGGTATTGAGTTTCTATCCCATCAGGAATAAAACCATCAACCTCAGCTCGCGTTAATATGCCTTTAGCTTCAAGAATTTTTTCAAGAGTAGCTATGCGCTCGTTAGCAACGTTCAATTCCATGGCAAGTGACATTGCAATTGAAAGCACTTGTTCAGTTTGCTTTTCAGCTAAAAAGTAAGGTCGTTGGCCTTTGGCTTTTTTATTGGCTAGTTTAATTTTTTCACTGGTTTCCATAATTATTCACCCTATCGTTATTTCCACACCTTATTTATTTCCATACCCCAAAGGCGTTCCATACTGGCGCTCGACCATAATCTTCGCCATCGTCACCACTTTCACGCTTACCAAAAATGGCTTCGTCGACTTTGGCGCGGACACCTGTTTCAAACATCTTATTTTTGAAACCGGCATTGGCGAGCAATGCGTTTAGATCAACTTCATGGGAAGCACCCCAAAAAGGTTCATTGTTGTAATAGGTATCCCAATCTCGGATAAATTGCTCATAAACTGGCATGTAGTCGTATTGCGGTTGCTCAAGATGTAACGTTAAACCTCCGGGTTTTAATAATCGCTCAATATTTTTCATTAATACCGGCATTGCTCTAGTTGATGTTTCGTGCCAGAACATGGCTGTAGTGATCAAATCAAAACTTTCATCGTCAAACTCTGATAGGTCTTCAGCATTTGCCTGGATAAAAGTGATGTTATCAACGCCAAGCGCTTTTGCACGTGCATGTGCGTAGCGAAGGCTAGGGCGTGCAACATCGACAGCAATGACTTCTGCTTCAGGAAATGCTTGGGCTAACGGCACTGCATTATGGCCGA
The DNA here is from genome assembly GCF_053470325.1 of Colwellia sp. MEBiC06753. Taxonomy (NCBI): domain Bacteria; kingdom Pseudomonadati; phylum Pseudomonadota; class Gammaproteobacteria; order Alteromonadales; family Colwelliaceae; genus Colwellia; species Colwellia sp. MEBiC06753. Next base: position 136,686 of record NZ_JBQMTM010000005.1, read on the forward strand.
TAGTACAGCCGATATCTAAAATACGTTTAGGTTTGAAATCAGGCTGGCTTTGACTTAGCCATTGTGCAACTGCTTGACCACCGCCATCGCTTAACGCGCCAAGCAAACCCGCGGTGGTGACAAAAATACCTAAATCATAGCTAGCGGCGACCGTGACATCATTCTTGAAGTATTCGGTGTAATAGCATCCAGGCTGGCAGTGAATATCGACTGAGTTAACATAATTTGGCAGTTCAACACTGTCGTTTAAAACGAGTGTATCGGCGCCTTCATTTAACTGTTCCACTTTTTGACAAATCGTTTCTATTTGTCGCAATACTTGACTTCGACCTGCTTGATGGCGCATTTCCATGGTGTTTCGTCTTAGTGCACTCCACACTTGGAAATAATGATCATTAACCATTTCGGCGCGAATTTGGTGGCGATTTTCAGGCGCTTTACCATGCTGTTGCTGATACTTAGGCAGTACATTTTTTTCATAAGATTGCTTAACACTTGGCGCAACCTGGCTTGCAAGATGGACATTCAAATGGGTCAAGAAGTTTAGCCGCGCTGCTTCATCATGTTCGGCATCAGCGAATACTGCATGTTTAGTCAGGGCATGCCATGACGGTAGAGTGTTTGCTTTGGTCATAAATGCTCCAAATTATTAAGATGACGAAACTTGGCCGTCAATTATCGTTAATTCACTGAGTTCATAATGTGTCTGCATATAGCCGTCTACCCCTGCTTTTAAGAAGATATAATCATCATCAGCAGTGCACCATAAATTATACGGAGGGTGCTCTTCAGGGAGATTACCAGCGGTGTCGACCACTTGGAAATGACGTGCGTTAAATGTCCCTGCGGTAACAGTAATTTCTTCTTCGCCAACAAAACGAATACCAAAACCAGTTTTAAAAAGTAGTGGTCCTGTCGCGCCACGATGATCAGGTGATGTCAAGAATAGGTTAGGGAAAAAGGTTTTACCTGGACCTTGGCTTAAATCATAAAGCTTCATTAATAAGGCATCGCCAAAAATAGGGTGCGATTGTAGCCATTTTACTGGCGCTTCAACATCAATTTTTTGGCTGATGCGACCATCTCTTTGGTTATAGCTTTCGCATTCGACAAAACTGTCAGTAAAACGCATCCAACCACTACCTTCAAACTTATCACCTACCGATAACCTTAATGAACAATCGTGGGGGCTTGAGGTTTTAGTGTCCATTGCTATGACAACATCACGAATAACATTCGGGGCGTCATCAATTTCACAGTGTGCTTGCAATACGCTGATACCATCGTTTTGCTGAGTTAACGAAAAAAATTCACGACCACGCTCTTGGCCCATTCGCTCAGGTTTTCTCGACGTGTAAATAATTGACCCTTTAAACGTTTTCATTGTTGCTCCGCTATTTATTCGCCGCTAAATATTGTGCTAATGCTTGTGCCATTTCTTTAACACCATTGGCTACTGCTGGGTCTTGATTTACCCATTGCCACCAAGCGGTTAACAACTTAAAGTCTGCCAAGATGTTATCGCAGCCAAATAATTTGGGGGTTTCGATGGCAAAAAATAAACTACAAGCCAACGCAATATCACCAATAGTTAGCGAGCGCTCATTAATATTTGAGCACTCAGCTATCATTCGCTCGCCTTTTGCTAATACAGCTTTAATATCATTAATTTCATTTTCATGCTCTGCGGTACTTCCGGTGAGTAGCGCGACAAATAATGGGAATAGAGCAGGCCCCAAATGTAAATCTGCATAGCGACACAACATATTCATTTGAGCTATTTCAAGCGCAGAATCTGGACGCAATGGCGTTTGTGGATATTGCGCTTCTAAATATTCCATAATCGCCCACGACTCAGCGATATGGCTGCCATCTGCAAATTCCAATACCGGAATTTTGCCCAGTGGATATTTTGCTATAAACTCGGGCGTTCTAAGCGCTGGTGTTGGCGGGCAAATATCAATTGGCAAATCTTTCTTGTTAATCTGAATACGAACTCGGGTCGAAAATGGAGAAAAATTTGAGCTTAATAATTTCATTTTTTTTCCTATGGATTAATAAGATGGATACCTAATGCTGCGTTAATGATGAGCCCAAGCCAAATTAAATAGACAAATGGTCGCACCCGGCGCAGTGATGCATTTAAGGTTTGATCAACTTGTTCATTTGGACCGTCTTTTATCATTAGCATAAAGGCAGGCACAAACGGTTTTAACATGACGCGAATTCCTAAGCCACAAGCGACTAGTGCGGCAAATATTGCTAATTTCCATGCCAGATAATCAGCTTTGATCAAACCATCACCAACTAAGGATTCAATGGCGACATACGAAGCGATTGCGATAACACCAAGACGAAAATTAAAATCAAAGGTCGTTAACGGTTTAACGAATGCTTTACCGTGGCCGAAATGAATGGCAAGCACCATGGCAAGCCAAGCGAAACAAACAAGCCAAATGGCGATCATCGCCCATGCAGGCATGGTGAACAATCCGTTGTTATAAGCCATTTGAATACCAGGCGCTAAAATTAATGCCATGCAAATGCGTGGTCCTTGATCTACGCCCATCATAATGGTGAGTGCGGTAGAGCGTTGCTCTTTTGAAAGGCCTGGTTTAGCGACAAATCGAGATGCGTAAAAGGTACCTAAATCTCCGCCTAACCAATAGACAAAAAATACGATATGGATAAGTTTTAACAGTAAGTATTCAGTCATTGTGTATCTCGAAATGTCCAATAAAGCTTAGGCTTAGTGCATCAATAATACATAGCCGCGACATGTTAATTATGTAAAATTTTGGCGTAACTTCCTGAATGAAATATCAGTGGGTTGTCGCTATCGTTGGTATCAAAATCGAGGACGCGACCAACCATAATTATGTGATCGCCACCGTCATATTGATGCTCACATCGACATTGAAAACGGACGCAATATTCATCCAGTAACGGTACATTACCTAAACCTTCAGTAATATTGATACCGGCAAATTTGTCTTCCCCTTGGCGGGCAAATTTATTCGATAACGCTTGTTGGTCGTCTTTTAGTACATGAATAGCGTAATGACCATTGTCAGGAAATGACGGTAATGACCGCGCATTCTTATCAATACTCCATAAAATCAAAGGCGGATTAAGCGAGACGCTATTAAAGCTACTGGCTGTGATCCCTATATATTCATTATCTTGATTCTTGGTGGTAATAATGGTGACACCTGTTGGGAATTTTCCCAAGGCATGTCTAAATTCTTTTGGGCAAATATCAGGGTTAGTCATAAAACACCTTTTCTATACCATTGATTAAGCAATAGGCAATCCTTTGCCAAATTGGACTGGGAGTTATTTAACGTATTGAGCACCCAATACGGTTTCTTGTGGTGTCCACTCAAGTAAGCCAAAGGTGGTATATACCTCTTTATTACCTAGGTAAAACTGCCAAACGGAGCAAATACTATGTTGGTCATCAATGATGGTATCGCGGCTTTTTAATTTAAATGCTTCACCGTAAAAGTGTTGCGTGCTCCATAAATAGCGGCCATAAGCGCGACCATTACCAAATACATCTGGGCCCTCATACTGGTGAACATTTTCAACACGTGAACGTTGATAGCTAAACGTGCGCTCTATGGCACCTGTCATGGCAACGGTGATTTCGGCACTACGCAGTGTCAGCGGTCGATAATCAATAACAATATCCGTTGTGCCAAGACGTTCTTGGTCGCCATTATGTACTTCGAAGGTGCCACGCCATTGTCCAGATTCTTTAACCGGTAAAATAAATGGTTTTTTTGCGGCTTCTTGTTCTTTCTCAAGGAAGTCGGCAACCAACTTTTGCTCATCTTTATTGTTTTCGTGATCTTGTGTAACCACATAAAGACCATTAAAAACTGCGACTAAGGTGTCAGCTTCAAATAGCTGAGAAGAATAAACCTGAATACCTCGTTCCGGAATGATTAAGTTAACGGTGCGTAAATCGGTATTCCAGCCGGGAGAGTAATAATTAGAATCAACTAATAAACCATAAGGACGACCCGACCCCATAAAGTCTGGACCACAATACACACGGTTTTGATCTGAGTCGATTACCCCGAATTCAAAGCGAGCGCCGGCGGTATCAAAGCGGTTACGCAGTGGACCTGAATTTTGGAAGTTGGTTTCCATCCAATAAGTGACTTTATCGCCTTCAAAGACACTGGCACGATTAACTTTATTAAAGCCGGTATGACCACCATCGACATCAAAAACTGAGGGTAAGCCATGCCACTCACCAGTGATGGCTTGTTGAAATTTACTCGGTTGTTGCTTTGACATAATAATTCCTTAAAACCTGTTTAGAAAAATGCCTGTAGGCCAGTTTGGGCACGACCTAAAATTAAACCGTGAATGTCGTAAGTGCCCTCATAGGTATTGACGGTTTCTAAATTAATCATGTGGCGAATAACGTGGAATTCATCGGCAATACCATTACCACCATGCATATCACGTGCGATACGGGCAATTTCTAGTGACTTACCACAATTATTACGTTTAACCAGCGAAATCATGGTTGGATCCCAATCGCCTGTATCGATTAATCGCCCAACACGTAGTGATGCTTGCAAACCTAAGGTAATTTCAGTTTGCATATTGGCAAGTTTGGTTTGGAAAAGTTGGGTTTGAGCGAGAGGTTTGCCAAACTGATGACGATCTAAACCATATTGACGTGCACGATGCCAGCAGTCTTCAGCGGCACCTAATGCGCCCCAAGAAATACCATAACGCGCCATATTTAAACAGCTAAATGGGCCTTTTAAACCACGAACCTCTGGAAACATGTTTTCTTCTGGCACAAAGACATTATCCATCACTATTTCGCCAGTAATCGATGCCTTTAATGACATCTTGCCTTCAATTTTTGGCGCAGATAAGCCTTGCATGCCTTTTTCTAAAACAAAGCCACATATTTGATTATTTTCGGCTTCATTCTTTGCCCAAACGACAAATACATCGGCAATAGGGGAGTTGGTGATCCACATTTTTGAGCCAGTTAAGCGGTAACCACCGTCAACTTTTTTGGCGCGGGTTTTCATACCAGCAGGATCAGAGCCTGCATCAGGTTCAGTTAAACCAAAACAGCCAATCCATTCACCGGTTGCGAGTTTAGGTAAATATTTTTCTTTTTGAGCTTCGCTACCCCAAGTATAAATAGGGTGCATGACCAAGGATGACTGTACGCTCATAGCGCTGCGATAGCCTGAGTCAACACGTTCCACTTCGCGAGCCACTAAGCCATAGGAAACATAGTTAACCCCAGAACAGCCATACCCCTTAATTGTCGCACCTAGTAAACCTATTTCACCAAATTGGCGCATAATGTTAGGATTAAAGTGCTCTTCTCTGGTTGCTGTTAAAATACCTGGAAGGAGTTCTTCTTGACAGAATGCGTGAGCAGTATCCCTGATCATTATTTCGTCTTCAGACAATTGATCATTTAATAATAAAATGTCATCCCAATTGCTTAACATACTCATAGGTATAACCTTGCGTTAAATTAATAATAAAGTTTGTGGTATCTTATATTGAACATAATGTTATATCAATGGTACATTTCATATAATTTAGTTAAATACTCATTTGTGAATACTTTAATATGATAGACAAGTTCAATTTGTCACGGCTGCTGAGGTAATAATATGGAAACAACAACAAAAACAGCGAAAGAAATATACTTTGATGTCAAGAATAACCCGGCACGGAAAAAGTTTGGTTTTGGTAACAAAGCGGTGCTGGTTAATATTGATCCGCAAAAAGCGTATACCTGTGTTGATGAGTTTAAAACGGCTTATCAAACCGACCCAAACCAAATGCATTATATCAATGAACTTGCTAAACGATTTCGCGCTAAAGGTTGGCCAGTTGTTTGGACTCATGTTGCTTATATGGCATCGGGCGAAGACGCCGGTATTTGGGGAACTAGAACGGATACTGAAGACTCATTGCAAAATATTAAATTTAATTCACGTCGCAGTGAGTTTGATGATCGATTGGAAATTGATCGCGAAAAAGACGTTATTTATCTTAAAAAAATGCCGTCAGCTTTCTTTGAAACGCAATTGCAGTCATTGCTGGTTTGGCACCAAGTTGACACTGTTATTTTAACTGGGGGGTCAACTTCTGGCTGTATTCGAGCAACCGCCGTTGATTCGCTATCAAGAGGTTATCGCACCATAGTGCCAGAGCAATGTGTTGCCGATAAACATGAAAGCTATCATTACGCTAATTTAACTGACTTATCGTTAAAGTACGCGGACGTAGAAGATATTGAGACGGTTACTGCTTGGTTAGATAGCATTTAATATTAGGTGATCATGATGAAAGCAAACCCAGGATATTACGATTATTGGCCTTATTTAAACCGACCCAAAATTAACTGGCCAAATGGTGCAAAAGTCGCGTTTTGGCTGGCGCCTAATATTGAATTTTATGAGCTTAACCCTCCGAAAAACCCACATCGCGCAGCGTGGCCACAGCCGTACCCAGCAATTCAAGGTTATGGTATTCGTGATTATGGTAATAGGGTCGGGCATATTCGCCAAATGGAGTTGCTTGATAAATATGGTATTCGAGGCTCTGTGTCTTTATCTACTGCACTTTGTCAGCACCACCCAGAAATCATCACCATGTGTAAAGAGCGAGATTGGGAGTTTTTCAGTCATGGCATTTATAACACGCGTTATACCTACGGCATGAGTGAACAACAAGAGCGCGATATGATTAAAGACTCAATGGAGACAATTTATCAGCATACCGGCCAAAAATGCGCAGGCTATTTAGCGCCGGCGCTGTCACATTCTGATCATACCATTGATTTATTTGCCGAAGTGGGCACTGAGCTTTTTGGTGAAGAAAATGCCGGTATTTATACTTGTGATTTATTTCATGACGACCAGCCAACGCCAATTCATACTCGCAGTGGCAAACGCTTTGTGTCCATTCCATACTCGTTAGAAATGAACGATACCATTGCCTATGTGGTGAATAAAATTGAACCACGTCGTTACGGTGAAATTATCCAGCGTAACTTTGATAGGCTCTATCAAGAAGGGGCAAACTCCGGCACAGTAATGTGTATTCCAACCCACAATTATCAAGTCAGTTGTCCGCATCGCATTAAAGCATTTGAAACCGCGCTCGATTACATCACCTCTCACCCTGATGTATGGGTTGCCACAGGCCGCGAGATTGCCGAGTACTACCTTGAACATTGCTATCAAGCGTCTATTAAACATATCAAGCAAGTTGCCGAACACGGAGTTAAATAATGTCTGACAAACAATTACCTCAAGATTATTTATCTTATGCTGAACGCTCATACGGCATGGATCATCAATGGTATGATTGGTCAATGCTACAACAGCGTAAAACGGTAACATGGCCAGATAATAAGAAATTGGCGTTGTGGTTAAATGTCTCAGTGCAATATTTCCCACTTGATCAAAAAGGTGTGCCTTATAAAGTACCGGGGGGCATGACCATGCCGTATCCTGATTTACGCCATTTTAGTTTGCGTGATTATGGTAATCGCGTTGGCATTTTCCGCATTTTAGCTGCCCTTGATAACTTTGGCATTACACCGACTTTTGCAATTAACAGCCGCCTTGTTGAACAAGCGCCGCAACTAGTGAGTTTTCTAGCGGAAAGAAATAACGAAATTATCTGCCATGGCTGGGATATGGACACACTGCATTATGGTGACGCGCAGCAGGCGCTCGCTAATCAAGAACAAGCATTAATTGCCAAATCACTGAACAGCTTACGAGAGTTTACTGGACAAGCTATAACTGGCTGGCTAAGTCCTGCAAAAAATCAAAGTGAATTAACCCCAAGTTTGTTAAAACAACACGGCATTGAGTACTGTTGTGATTGGGTCAATGACGATATGCCATATCAATTTAATACGCAGCACGGCCAATTGTGGAATATGCCGATATCAACTGAACTTGATGATCAATTTATTTTACAATCTAACTTGCACAGTGAAAGCTCTTACCTTGAACAAATTTGTGATGCCTGTGATTATCTACTGGCAGAAGCCGAGCGTGAAGGCGGGCGAATTTTAGCATTAAATATTCACCCCTGGTTGCTTGGTCAACCGCATCGTATTGGTATACTTGAGCAAGCGCTTGAATATATTTCTTCAAAAGCTGGTATATGGACTTGCTCTAGCAGTGAAATATTAGCGTTTGTTAAGTCGAAAGCAACTTAGAGGTAGACTATCAATGAAAGCTGTTTTTTTAGATGCTAAAACCATCAGCGAAGATATTTCTTTATGCGCTATTAGTGATTTAGTTGATGAATTTACATGCTATCCAACCACTTCATATGACCAAGTAATAGAACGGTTACTTGGGGCGCAAATTGTTATCACGAATAAAGTGGCTCTCGATGAATGTACTTTATCTAAACTACCTAATTTGAAACTAATTTGTGTCGCTGCAACAGGAATGGATAATATTAATATTATCGCTGCGGAAAAGATGGGGATTGTTGTAAAAAACGTATCTGGCTATGCTGAATATAGTATAGCCCAGTATGTATTTTCACAAATTCTAAATCATTTTCACTCAATTGAAAGTCACAATGAAGCTACCAAAAATGGTTTATGGCAACAAGCGGATGTTTTTTGTTTACATGGAGAGCCAATTGTAGAGTTAAAGAATAAAACCTTAGGTTTGATTGGCTATGGAGTGCTAGCAAATGCAGTAGAACGTGTTGCAATAGCATTTGGCATGAATGTTTTAGTTGCTGAGAGAAAAGGAGTTATAGAGGTTCGAGAAAATAGAGTGACATTTGAGTACTTATTACAAGAAGCTGATATTGTAAGTATTCATTGTCCTTTGGTCGAGGAAACAGAAAATTTGATAAACAACTACGCATTAAAGTTAATGAAGCCTGAAGCCATACTTATTAATACTGCACGAGGTGCTATTGTTAATTCAGAAGATTTAAAAGCGGCATTACTAAATAATGAAATTGCATTAGCAGTGTTAGATGTATTAGAACTAGAGCCTCCAGCACATGATCACCCATTGTTATCAGTTAATATTCCAAACTTAAAAGTTACTGGGCACATAGCGTGGGCAACAATTGAGTCTCAACAGCGCTTAATAAAGTCAATAGCTGCAAATATTAGTGAGTTTTATAAACATGAAAATCAGAAGCTTATTGACGCACTGGGATCTACACTCATTTAATTATATTGGTCACCGATAATTTGACATTTCTTCACGATTACTATTTTCCAAGGACCTGGTACGACCGAAAGATTATCGGCAATGGGTCTTCCATGGGCACAGATGTTTTAGGTTTATGCATAAGAATAAAAAGTCATCTAACAAAGACGAACTAATAATTTATGAGGTAAAAGCGCGCCTTTCTGAGAACAATGCCTGAAATACTTTGCCAACAGCAATTGATGACAGCTCAAAAGATTAGGCTAGACTTGTAGAATCGTTAAACGGCGCAAAGGTTATGCGATCAGAAAGATTTTGCTGTAACAAGTATAGTCTCAAGGTACCAACAAAATGTTAAACCCCCATATAAAACAAATTTTGGAGCTGTGGCGGTTCTTACTGATCGTTCATATTGTATAGATACTTTTGATAAAGCATCTACTCAGGAACAATATGACCTTTAAAACTTTCAATGGAAATAATATGGAAACTTTCTTGAGTGAATTTCATTAAATTTAATCATGAAAATCACGGTCATCTGAGTCTAGGCCGATTTAAATAACAAATGAGTAAATTTAAAAATTAAATAATCATTTGGTTTTAAAATGCCGTTTATAGTTAACTACCTTCCCCATTTTTGCGTACCCTTATACAGTGTATTATCTTTAATATTGAGCAAATAACTATTTGATTTTATTGTTCTTAAATTTCCAGTTATTCTTGTTTTTCTGACGTGATAAAATTCAGGTTTGTTATTTAAGGTATTGAATTTTATATGTATTATTGTAATTGGTGTGGTATTCCAGACACACAGCCCATTAGTAGACTCTATTGCAGTTAAACGCCGCGGTGATGTTCGTCAATCTAAACTTTACTACTTACGCGAGCGCTCTGGCCGTTCTGCACGTATCAAAGAGAAATTGGCGAAGAAGTAATTTTTACACTTGTAAAAAGTTTTACTTTTATACCCCAGAAAAAGCCCGAGCAATGCTCGGGCTTTTTGTTATTGCGTAACCTATCCGTAACCTAATCCAGTACTTACTTAACCAGAGGTTACTCATTTAGCCGTATCGCTTTAAAACGTATATGTGATTGAAGCTTTTATATTTCTTGGTAAACCCGGAAAATATCGTTCTTGCGTAAAGCTAGTGTAATTTGCACGCTCCGCGTAATACCTATCGGTTAGGTTTTCTACATTAAGATTGAGTTTTAATTTTTGTGTTATTTCAACCATTGCTCTTGCATGCAACAGGATGTGACCAGCATAACTCGCAGTGTTTTCAGGGTTTAAGAAATACTCATCAACATATTGCCCATGTAATTCAGCATACCAATTGGATAATTGATAGCGTGCAAAAACATTGACCAACCAGCGAGGGGCATTGGCAATTTCATTGCCGGTTATATTTTCCTGACTTAAATTTGGGTTATTGCTGTAAGTATGTCTGCTGTAACTGAAGTTAGCTGATATTTCGAAAGCATTTTTCAGCTCGGTTTCAACACCAAATTCAATGCCTTGATGTTTGGTTTTGCCATCGCTGGTATAAAAAAAGTTATTGTCACGCAAGATCACATCTGATTTCTCATACCAATAAGCTTGCAAATTAACCTGAGTGTTTTTTGTGCTTACTCGCCAACCACCATCTAATGCAATAATCGTTTCCGGCTCTAAATCAGAGATACTTTGCTCTCGTTGCAAGCGATAAAGCTCAGTAGATTGTGGCGCTCTAAAGCCATGGCTTAGATTAATAAACCCTTGATAGTTATCTTTTTGATAAATAAAGCCTAATTTAGGTGAAGCAATTGTATAACTATCTTTGCTGCTTTCTGGTCGGTTAAAACGGCAGCCACCAAAGCCACATGGTTCGCCTTTTTCATCCAAACGTCCTGCGCCCATCTTATTGGTATAATCAAAATTAATTTGCTCTAACCTAAGACCAGTATCCAGCTGCCAGGTTGTAGATAGCTGATACTCAATACCTGCAAATGCAGCCAACGTCATCGTTTCAACTTTATAATCGTAATGTTTACCTTGTGGAATAGTTGCCTTTAAAAATGCTGAACCTTGAGTGGGTGAAAATTGCTCTTCTAAAAGCGACATATCTGAATATTCAAGATCTAGCCCGATATTTAGGTTTGCATGTTCAGTTATCTGATATTGTTTTTGAGTTTGGATGCCTAAGCTATGGTGACGATTTTTCTCAATCGGTTTACCTGGTACAAAATGTTGAAGAAATTCCATCTCTGAATACCGAGCGAACGGTGAAATGTGCCAGCCATTTATCAGGCTATATCGTTGAGACAACCTAATCGAGTTGGCATCTCTATATGCTTCAGGATTTGGGTTTGTGCGCCTGACCTCATCATCTTTATAGCTGTTTTTCCCGACTAAATAACCAGCGGTTTCTTGATTGAGGTTAGTGGCGGTCAGTGAAGTTTCTACATCAAACTCTTGAAAAGCTGCCAAATGAAATATCGATAATTTTTGCTGGGTAAAACCCGAGTCATTTCTATAGCCACCGCTATTGGTAAGTGAGGAGGAAACGGCTAGATTTTCATTATTTGCTAAAAAACTCAGTTGTTGATAATCCCACTCCCCAAATGTGCTCTTAATGAATGGCTCTCTAGATATTGAAGCTGGTTGAATAATGTTGACTACACCATGTATGCCATTACTTCCGTAAAACATAGAGGAGGGCCCTTTGATTATCTCGATACGCTCTGCCAATTCAAAATGGCTTTCAAAAAGCTCATTGACGTTACAAAAACCAGTAGGACGTAAAGGAATGCCGTTTTCCATGGTCAAAAAGCTGCCACAAGCACCAGCGCCAGAAAGTACGGGTGAGCGAATAGCCAATAACATCTCTTGACCTGAATTGCGATTAATAAAGACACCCGCCTCTTGATTAAGCAACTGTTGAATATGGTCAACTTGCGTGGCCTCAATCTGGTCAGTAGTCATTAACGCGATCGATCTGCTAACGCCTGTCAATGGCTGTGCCGAGCGGGTATTTGAAATAGTAATAGTTTCTATATCATTCGTATGAGCTTGCGCCTGAGTGGTGAAAATAGCTATCGTGAAGGTAAATATCGGTGCAATAGCAATAACGTTTGGAAATTGTTTACAACGCAAACTTTTCTTAAAAATCATAAGATATATAAGACCTGTATTTGTGATTAATTGGTTGGGCAAGTGTGTTGAGTATGTAAATTGAGTTATTCGTTATTGTAATAATTTAACTAAAGGCTCCGTTCAATTTAAATGCAGTTTATTGGCAGGGGTAAAATGCCAAGAAAAAGTTAAAAGCAGAATTTAAACATAAATGAGCTAAACGAGTCATCAATTGTATTAGCTAGGGCTAATTAAACAATAATTAATTATCTGGTCATGAAATGTCTAGTGGCAAATAACTAGTTATCTTCTGTGCAGTAAGCCACTTACAGTAAAATTAGAAGTGATAACTGGAGCTCTTAGCTAAGTAAGAGGGGGCGTTCGTCAATCTAAACTTTCCCTTTGTTCGCTTTTAAAAAGCCCGAGCAATGCTCGGGCTTGTTGTCTGGTTTAAATTATTGAGTGAACTCGATTTGAATCGCTTTCAAATAGCGTTGTTACCACAATAAATTTAACAAGGCTGCTTAGAAGCCTGCTAGCGCTTCAATTTCAATTTTCGCACCTGGGATAACTAAGTCGCAACGCACAGTTGAGCGCACTGGACGGTGGTCACCTAAATATGCCGCATAAGCTTTGTTGAATTCGGCAAAATCAGCAGCATCAGTTAACCAAATCGTCATTTTTATAAGGCTATCTTTAGTTAACCTATCAGTGTTGGATCGCCACTGACTTCTTTAATAATATCGGCGTCAGAATCAAAACTTTTTGGTGCTTGACCTTTACCGGTAAATACCAGTTTTGACCAATAGGCCTTAAACTGACTTTCCGATTTACCAACCACAGCATCTAAGAAATCCGATTTTGCTTGCCCTTCTTTTAATTCAATCGGGGTTGCATCACCACCGCCAGGGAATTTTTTTGATTTTCCTAAATATATTTTTTTTATATCTTTAGCATCTAGTGCATCAGCATTAGATGGGTGGACCATAACCGTTACTGCCTGAGCGCTAAACATAATGACGCTAGAGAATAACAGCATTGATTTAATAATATTCATGTGAAATTCTCCTTAAAAAACCAGATCGATACCTCTAGTAACAGCACTGTTGAGCAGTTCCGATACTCGGACAATATTGACCGATGCGGTTTTGGAGAGTTGCACCACAGGAAACTGAATATCTTTTGCACTGGATAGCCGTTCAACATTAGTGTTGGCGCTAACCATAGAAAGGATAAGGTAGATGATGAAACTTATTGTGCCAATGATTGGAATTAGATAAATCTTTTGAGAAATAGATAAACGATACAGAAAGTTCATATGCTTTACTCTAGTGACTGTTAATACAAAAGGTAGAACATAAAGTTAAATTTTTACAAAAAATCATTAATTAAATTAACGAGTTCTTAATTAATCGCCGAGCTTTATATATCAGTAAATTGCGCTATATCGTCAAAAGCTAGCTCAAAATCATTTTTTTTAGCATTTCTTTGATTGGTTGACAGCGCTGTCATTTTGGTGTGTAGTGAGTGATTGAAAATTTGTTTACACTAATCAGTATCATAATGAACTACTGGTTATTTTAAATTGCTTGCCTAATGCTATGGGCTATATCTTGTTTATTTTTCTGCCGTAATAAAAGTTGTAATCAAAAGCGCAATTAAGCTAGCAATAAAAACTGATGAATCAGTTAAAAATAATATTAGGGCGTATTGATCTTTTAAGTTTGTTTTTGCAGCAGTTTGTTGGAAATTTATACATAACCAGCACTTTTGATGTGTGATTATTCCCCGTGATAAAGTGCTAACACAGTAGAAATGACAACAAACGCTGCCTGAGAGGTTCGGTTAAAAGCGTTTTACTCTTTTTATTAAAGGGAAAGGTTGTGAGGTGGTTTGCGTAGATGACTAGGCGTCACACCTCACGCCGCGATTAAAACGCTTTTGTCTCGAATAAAAATTAAACAGCAAAGATCAACACGCCCTAATTAAAAGAACCAATTAAAAACTAATTAAAAAGAAAGAGTGGGGATATGAAGGAATTACAAAGTCGTTATCCGGTGTCGGCACAAGCAAAGTCAGTGACACATATTGATGCTGAAAACTATCAGCAGTTGTATCAACAATCCGTTGAACAGCCAGAGCAATTTTGGTCTGAACAGGCGGAAAAATTCATCGACTGGTATCAGCCGTGGAATTCGGTGTCGGAAGTCGACTTTAACAAGGCGGAAATTAGCTGGTTTAAAGGCGCTAAGCTTAATGTTAGCTATAACTGTATTGATCGTCATTTAGCGACACGCGCGAATCAAACCGCGATTATTTTTGAAGGTGATGAACCAACTGACGATTTAAATGTTACCTATCAAGAATTACATGATCATGTCAGTCGTTTTGCTCATTTACTTAAAGCTCGTGGCGTGAAAAAAGGTGATCGCGTTTGTATTTATATGCCAATGATCCCAGAAGTTGGTTATGCCATGCTTGCGTGTGCCCGTATTGGTGCCGTTCATTCTGTGGTCTTTGGTGGTTTTTCTACCGAGTCAATTAAAGCGCGAGTGCTTGATGCGGACTGCCAAGTCATTATCACTGCCGATGAAGGTGTACGAGGCGGCAAAAAAATTCCATTAAAAGCGAATGTTGATGCAGCCGTTGCGGATTGTCCGAACGTTCATTCGGTGATTATGGTTGAGCGTACCGGCGAAAGTGTTGGCTGGAATGAAGCGATTGACGTGAATTACAATCAAGTCATTGCCCAGTATCCAGCGAGCTACGAACCAGAAGTGATGGATGCTGAAGATCCATTATTTATACTTTATACCTCAGGCTCAACAGGTAAACCTAAAGGTGTGTTACATACCTGTGGTGGCTATCTTTTATATGCCGCCATGACCCACAAATACGTGTTCGATTATCAAGAAGGCGAAGTGTACTGGTGTACCGCTGATGCTGGCTGGATAACCGGTCATTCTTATATCTTCTATGGCCCATTAGCTAATGGTGCGACGACATTAGTATTTGAAGGCGTGCCAACTTATCCTGATGCAGGGCGTTGCTGGCAGGTCTGTGACAAGCACCAAGTGAATGTGTTTTATACAGCGCCAACGGCAATTCGCGCATTAATGAGTTTAGGTGACGAGCTAGTTAATAAGCATGATCGTTCGAGTATTCGTTTGTTAGGCTCGGTAGGAGAGCCGATTAATCCTGAAGCGTGGCATTGGTATTATGAAGTAGTTGGCGATAGCCGCTGCTCAATTGTTGATACCTGGTGGCAAACGGAAACCGGCGGCATTTTATTAACGTCACTGCCTGGTGCAGTCGATATGAAACCTGGGGTAGCTGGCAAACCATTTTTTGGTGTGCAACCAGCAATTTTCGATAAAGACGGCAATGAATTACAAGGCGAATGTTCAGGCTTATTGGTCATGACGGGGTCTTGGCCAGGGCAAATGCGTACGGTATATGGTGACCATCAACGTTTTTATGATACCTATTTTAGCCAGTATCCGGGCAATTACTTTACCGGTGATGGTGCCAAACGTGATGCTGATGGTTTTTATCAAATTACCGGTCGTGTTGATGATGTGCTTAATGTTTCTGGTCACCGTTTAGGTACAGCAGAAATTGAAAGTGCGTTAGTGCTTCATCCAGCGGTTGCTGAAGCGGCTGTGGTTGGTTACCCTCATGAAATTAAAGGGCAAGGTATCTATTGTTATGTGACCTTAATGTCAAAAGCCCATGTCTCTGATGAGCTTATTGGCGAATTACAAGAATTTGTTGCTAAAGAGTTAGGGCGCTTTGCTAAGCCTGATTATATTCAATACGCCCCTGGGTTACCTAAAACCCGCTCTGGAAAAATTATGCGTCGAATACTGCGTAAAATTGCTGAAAACGAGTTGGAAAACCTTGGTGATACTTCAACACTGGCAGATCCTGCTGTGGTGCAAAACCTAATTGATAATCGTATTGTTCATGGCTAATTGGCTTTGACTTAAAACAAAGCAAAACAAAAAGGCGCTTCGGCGTCTTTTTTCGTTTAAAACACATCAAAAATTTGTGCTGTAGGTAAATTTTTACGACTTTTTATCAATAGTCTTAAGTTGATAGTAATTGGCTTTAGCATAAATAGTTGTTTTAGATTAAAATGCTCGGCAAATTTTCTTCAATTCGAGCAGTTTAATGTATTGTCCTTTTTGCAGTGCAACCGACACCAAAGTCATTGACTCGCGTTTAGTGGCTGATGGTCACCAAATTAGACGTCGTCGTGAATGTACGGACTGTCATGAGCGATTCACCACCTTTGAAACTGCAGAACTCGTGATGCCACGCATTATCAAGCGCGACGGCTCACGCGAACCATTTAATGAAGATAAAATGCGCAGCGGTTTGCAGCGGGCATTAGAAAAGCGCCCAGTTAGTGTTGAAGAGATTGAATTGGCAATTAATAAAATCAAATCTCAACTTCGAGCGACCGGTGAGCGTGAAGTGTCGAGTGAATTTATGGGCAATATTATTATGGAGCAGCTTAAAGAGCTTGATAAAGTTGCCTATGTTCGCTTTGCATCAGTTTATCGTTCATTTGAAGATATTAAAGAGTTTGGTGAAGAAATTGCTCGTCTTGGTGATGAAAAAACAGCGGAAGAGAAATAGCCGATGATAGCTAACGCTAAATTTTCATTGGCTGATCATCAATTTATGACCAAAGCTATTGCTTTAGCCAAATTTGGTCATTACACGACTTCACCAAACCCCAGAGTTGGCTGCGTTATTGTTAAAGATGGCGAGGTTGTTGGTGAAGGCTTTCATCAAAAAGCAGGTGAGCCGCATGCTGAAGTACACGCCCTCAAACAAGCGGGTAATAAAGCCGAAGGTGCCACTGCATACGTCACACTTGAGCCATGCAGTCACTATGGCCGTACACCACCATGCGCAAAAGGCTTAATTGATGCGAAAGTGGCTAAAGTGATTGCCGCTATGGTTGATCCGAACCCGCAAGTAGCAGGTAGCGGCTTAGCCATGCTAAACGAGGCGGGTATTATCACCGCATATGGCTTATTGGCTGATGATGCCAGAGCGCTTAATCTTGGTTTTATTTCATTAATGGAGCGCAAGCGCCCGTATGTTCGTTGTAAGCTAGCATCAAGCTTAGATGGGCAAACAGCGATGGCAAGTGGCGAAAGTAAATGGATCACTTCACCATTAGCGCGCCAGGAGGTGCAACGTTTGCGGGCGCAAAGCTGTGCAGTAATTTCAGGGGCGAATACGGTTATTATTGATAATGCTAAATTAACCGTGCGCCAACAGGAATTGGGCGAGTTAGCCCAGCGCTACCCTCAACAGCAGGTAAGACAACCTGTGCGAGTAATTATTGATGGTCAAAACCGCTTAACACCAGATTTGGCGTTATTTAGCCATGAAAGTCCGGTTATAATTATTAGCGATACTATTGAAACTGAGCACCAATGGCCGCATTTTGTCTCTCGAGTCGCCATTGAGAAGCATGATGGTAAAATAGCACTTGCTCAGGTGATTTCATATTTGGGCAGCCTTGGCTTAAACGATTTGTTTATTGAATCAGGGGTAAACCTTGCCGGCGCATTTATTGATGCCAACTTAGTTGACGAGTTGATTTTGTTCCAAGCCCCCAAATTAATGGGCAGTGGTAACCAAGGCTTAGTGTGTTTACCTTCAGTGCATCAATTAGTTGATGCTAAATCATTAAATATCACAGATGTGACTATGGTTGGCAGTGATTTAAAAATTGTCGCCACTTTTAACGAGATTAAATAATGTTTACCGGAATTATCGAAGCCATCGGCGTAATTAAAAATATTCAACTTAGTAGCGATGGTGCCAGAATTCAGGTAGCTGTCGGCCAGTTGGATATGTCAGATGTTAAACTAGGCGACTCAATTGCCACCAATGGAATTTGTTTAACGGTTATCAGTTTTGACAGCACGAGTTTTAGTGCCGATGTTTCGCTTGAAACCTTAAAACGCACCGGCTTTGCTAATTATAAAATAGGTCAGAGGGTTAATTTAGAAAAAGCCATGCTGCCTACCACTCGTTTTGGTGGTCATATTGTTTCCGGCCATGTTGACGCTGTTGCTGAGATAACTTCCATTGTGCCTTCGGGAAATAGTACTGATTACTGGCTGTCGATGGCTAAAGATATCGCGCCATATATCGCCGAGAAAGGCTCAATCACCATAGACGGCGTGAGCTTAACGGTGAACAGTTTAAACGAAACCAGTTTTCGTTTAACCATAGTGCCTCATACGACTGAGCAAACCATTATCAGCAGCTATGTTGTTGGTACTAAAGTAAATATTGAAGTAGATGTAATGGCGCGTTACATCGAGCGACTTTTAAATAAAAATCAAGTAAGTGACTCAAATTCAGGAGTTACCCAATCGTTGCTGGCGCGCAGCGGCTTTATCAAATAATCAAAGAGGCAGTTATGCAATTAAATACGCCACAGGAAATAATTGAAGACATCAAGCAAGGTAAGATGGTTATCTTGATGGATGATGAAGATCGTGAAAATGAAGGCGACTTCATTATGGCGGCCGAGTTAGTCACGCCAGAGGCGATTAACTTTATGGCAACGCATGGTCGTGGATTAATTTGTTTACCTATGTCTCGCCAGCGTTGTGAATTATTAAAGTTGCCATTAATGGTGGACAAAAATGATGCGCAATTTACCACTAACTTTACTGTGTCTATTGAAGCTGCAGAGGGCGTGACTACCGGTATTTCTGCTGCGGATCGCGCAACAACCATTTTAGCGGCTGTCAGTAAAACCGCTGATGCTAATTCAATTGTCCAGCCTGGTCATATTTTTCCATTAATCGCTAAAGACGGGGGCGTATTAAATCGCGCAGGACATACGGAAGCTGGCGTTGATTTAGCGCGTTTAGCAGGTTTAGAGCCTGCGGCGGTTATTGTTGAAATTTTAAATGAAGACGGCACTATGGCCCGTCGCCCTGATTTAGAAGTTATTGCTGAAAAGCATGGCGTGAAAATGGGCACCATTGCCGATTTAATTGAATACCGTAACGCCAATGAAACTACTATTGAGCGCATTTCACAGTGTAAATTACCAACGGCATTTGGCGAATTTGACTTAACCGTATTTAAAGACACCATTGACGGCCAAGCGCATTTTGCCTTAACCAAAGGTGATATCTCACCAGAAACACCAACCTTAGTGCGCGTTCACTTAGAAAATACCTTTAGAGACTTGTTGTTTAGCCAACGTGATAGCATTAACAAATGGCCAATTGGTAAAGCGCTAGAGCGCATTGCAGATGAAGGCGGTGTGCTGGTGTTGCTTGGCAAGCATGAATCACCTGATAGCTTGATTGGGCAAGTAGAGAAATATGCCAAGCTAGATGCAGGTGAAACGGTTAAAGAAGTTAAACGTCATATTGGCTCTAGAAACGTTGGCGTTGGTTCACAAATTTTAGCGAATTTAGGTGTGGGAAAAATGCGCTTATTAAGCTCGCAAACTAAGTACCATTCATTATCTGGTTTTGGTTTGGAAGTTGTTGAATATATTGCTGAATAACGCATAGCGCAGCGTTCACTAAACCAATCGAAAAAAACCACCGTTAGGTGGTTTTTTTTCGCCTTGTATTTTTAACAACAATTGAAATGTTACTGAACGAGACAAAGTTTAATTGATTGTTAAATTTATGTTTGAATTGAGGCGAAACACTGATTTAATAAGCTGGTCTGATAAGTAAAAAATATAAACGTGCAACCTTTAGTTCACGTCCATAATAAAAATAAGCCAGATAAAAAAAGAAGTAGGTGTTCACATGAATGTAAAAATTGCA
The DNA here is from genome assembly GCF_053470325.1 of Colwellia sp. MEBiC06753. Classification (NCBI taxonomy): domain Bacteria; kingdom Pseudomonadati; phylum Pseudomonadota; class Gammaproteobacteria; order Alteromonadales; family Colwelliaceae; genus Colwellia; species Colwellia sp. MEBiC06753. The sequence goes on from NZ_JBQMTM010000005.1 coordinate 156,842, forward strand.
CATAAAATTGTGCTTGGTTTTGCTGTCATTCTGTTATTGCTAATTTTTGCTAGCGTAAGCTCTATTGGTATTTTAGTTGATATAGAGCGAGCCACAGCACAGGTTGATGAAGTAGCAGTTCCAATCCAGAAACAAAGCAATGCTATTCATATTGCGTTGTTAAAGCAAGCTAAACAGGCTTCACAAATTGATGGTGCCACAAGTGAAGAGCAGCTAGCAGCACAACAACAAGCTTTTGCTGAGCAAGGGGAGCTCATTACTCAATATAAGCAAGGTTTGATGCAACTTGAACTTGATGCTGCTACTAGCAAACAATTAAAACAGTTTGAACAAGAACATAGCGCGTTTAAGGCAACAGTTGAACAAATGTATGTGTTTAAACGTAAATTGCTTGAAAACAATATTAAGCTCAAAGAGGTTAATACAGCGCTTAATAATCATTTAGATGAAGCTGGCGCATTGCTGATTGATTTAAGTTATATCGAAGATCCTGATAATCAACAAAAAGTTGATCTGATTGCCGGTACTGCTGCGCAAACAGAAGGCTACTTACTTAGTTTAACCGAAGCGATAAAGGGCGTTCTGGTTATTGCTGACTTGGCCGAAGTTGGTGACAATCAATTATTGATTGAACAAGGAACATCAAATGTCGAAAACCTATTAAACTACCTTGTACGCTTGGGTGAAGATTATGATACTGATGGCGTCATAGAGCAATTTGTTAGTGAATATAACCAAGCGAAACAGCTTATAAATGGTGACGGCAGCGTCTTTTCGGTAAAAGTGACTCAGTTGGAAAATAAACAGCAATTGCTTAATGCCCTTAACCAGTCAGAAACGCAAATTAATCAAGTTATTGCCAGTATTGATAGTTTAGCTAAACAGGTTGATAAAAACCTTACCGAGCTTCAACGAGACGTATTTAATAATGTCGATAACGGTAAAATACTCACGTCAGTGATTTTAGTTGTGATAATTATTGTCAGCGTGTTTATCGCGTTTATTACCATTAGAACTATGTTAAGGCCGCTGGCGCGCATAAACCAAGTGCTTGATTCTATTGCTAAAGGGGATTTAACCAAAACCTTGGTTGATAACAGTAATGATGAATATGGACAACTATCCAGTAATATCAATGCGGTGGTCGCTAGCCTAAAAACCTTAATTAATGAAATTGGTCAGAATTCAACGGCGCTTAATCACGCGGCGTCACGCTCAGAAGAAGAACTGCAATCGGTCGCAATCTCGTTAGATTCTCAGCAACAAACCGTTGCAAATGTTACCGACATTACTCAGGCGCTGAATCAAAATGCTGATGATGTCTTGGCTAAATCAACTGATGCCGAGCAACAAATGACTGAGGCATTAGCACGTAGTAGCGAGTTGGAGCAGCGTGCCAACAGCACTGCCAGTCAAATTAGTGATTTAAGTCATTTGTTAGATGAAACAGCAGATCGTATTACAACACTTAATCAAGAAGCCACTAATATCAGCAGCATATTGGAAACCATTCAAAGTATTGCTGATCAAACCAATTTATTAGCGCTTAATGCGGCAATAGAAGCTGCGCGAGCAGGGGAGGCTGGCCGAGGTTTTTCTGTGGTTGCAGATGAAGTGAGAATGCTAGCAAGCCGCACTCAAGAATCAACGGCAGAAATAAATACCATGATCCAGTCATTACAGTCTCAAACCGGTGCGGTTGTTACTGAAATAGAGCAAGGGAAGAGTGGCGCTAGACGATGTCAAACTGATACTGAGTTGTTATTAGAAACGCTGGAAACCATCAGCCAAGCAATTGAAAAAATGCACTTAATGAGCGGAGATATATCCTCTGCGGCGAATCAGCAAAATCAGCTTAGTGGTGACATAAACCAAAGTATTGCGCTGGTGTCTGAAATGAGTCAGCACAGCAGCGAAAAATCCAGTGTTACGTTAAATTATAGTAATGAAGTTGCGCAATTGGCTAAGCAGTTAGAGCGAGCAATTGATGCATTTAAAGTGGCTTAGTTGATACGCTACATTAAAATTTGATTATCCTTAGCTTGGCATATTTCGGCTGTTAACTATATGGGCAATACAGCTACTTATGCCTAGCCAAGGTAACTTTAAGTATATTTGAGGTGATTTTTCGAACTTACTGCCTATCTAGTTATATACCTAGCAATGTATCTAGCAAATGTATCCAGCAATATCTCGCTAGTTAATTAATAACCTTCGCATTGTCGGTTGTATTTTAAAATAACGACAACCTAATTGTTATTTAACGCTCATGTTAAATGTTTGTTCATACCTTGTTGTCAATTTGTGTGCATGGTTTGTTTTTACATGTAATTATTGCTAGAACCAAAATATCAGTTAGTATTTGTACAGTAGTTCAATAATTTCAATATCTTGTTTATTTTTATGCTCGCTAACGGTTCTGTATCATTTCGTCAAACTGCCACAACTTATGTTAGCTCGGTGTTGTCGGCACTTTGGCATGTATTAGCGTTTATTGTGTTATTGGCGTTAGTTTTAATGTGCGCTACTCAAGCTCAAGCTCAAGCTCAAGCTCAAGCCAAAGCTCAAGCTCCGCAGAAGTTCACTATAGCCGCAGCAGAACTTAGCGGATTATTTCTCAAAGGTGATGGAAAAACTAAAGGTGTTTATTACCAATTAATTGAGCAAGTACTGGTTTAGGCAGGGCTCGATAACGATTACCGCATTGTCACGTTACCGATGAAGCGCGCTAAATTGAAGTTTATGCATAAAAAGGTAGCCTGTTATTCACCTGGCATGGAGTCATTTAATGCAAGTGAATTAAATCAGTTTTCTGCGTTATCAATTACCGAACAAGACCTTGTTGACAGCAATGATTTTAATCAGGCATTAGTTAAAGTTGTCGCATTAACTGATGAGCAAGTCGCTCATTCTGTCGATGATATCGATAATACCGATAAAGTCAGTTATGTTCGCGGCATTCCACTTAGTGAACCGCTACTTGCTATTCTTGATAAAGCTGGCTCGGTACTTGAAGTTAGCAGTGAAGTAGAAAATATTAAGTTGCTGCAATCAAAAAGGGTTGATCATATTTTCGGTTTTTACCCCGATATTTTATTTGCTTACGATGAACTGAGTGTTGAGCAACCGTACCCGTTTTCTAAAGAGTTCACACCGCTTAAAGTAGGCGACTCAATTGTTTGCTATAAACAACATGCTCAATTTATTGAAAAATTTAATGAGCTCCTTAATCGGTTTCGACAAGATGGACGGTTACAGGAAATATTACAGCGCTCTTACATTCCTGAATAAATATGCCGGAGTAAAGCACACAAAAAAACAAAGGGGAGAGTCGTTCAATAAAAGGTTTAGCGTTAATAATTAACCAGCCACTAAAAGCCCTATTGGCAAATAGGATTTTTAGTGGCTGATGACAAGTTTTAGTAGGAAAAAGAAAAACTATAAGGCAATAAATTGATTAATTTTGCCAATAATACCTTCGTAATCTAACCCTAGTTCGTGATGAATTTCTTGTTGAGTACCGTGTTTAATAAAGCTGTCAGGTAAACCAATATTGAGTACTTTTACTGCTAGCCCTTGACTAAGAATAAACTCATTTACAGCAGAACCGGCACCGCCTGCAATGGCGTTGTCTTCAATCGTTACAATCAATTCGTGACTTTCAGCCATCTCTTGAATTAAGGTTTCATCCAGCGGTTTAACAAAACGCATATCGACCAGGCTGGCGTTTAACGCTGCTGCAGCTTTTTCTGACTCACCCAACATAGTGCCAAAATTTAATATCGCTATTTTTTCACCTTGGCGTTTCACTAATCCTTTGCCTATTTCTATGGTTTCGTGCAATTCAGGTAACGCTACACCTATGCCATTGCCTCTTGGGTAGCGCACAGCTGCAGGCCCTTGATGCAAGTGACCTGTGGTTAACATAAGCTGGCACTCACGCTCATCAGATGGTGTCATAATTACCATGTTTGGAATGCAGCGCATAAAGCTTAAATCAAACGCGCCTTGGTGAGTAGGTCCATCAGCACCAACAATGCCTGCGCGATCGATGGCAAATAAAACCGGTAAGTTTTGAATAGCAACATCGTGGATCAGTTGATCATAGCCGCGCTGTAAGAAACTTGAATAAATTGCGACTACGGCATTTTGTCCGCCAATCGCTAAGCCTGCGGCATATGTAACAGCGTGTTGCTCAGCAATAGCAACATCAAAGTATTGCTCAGGAAAGCGTTGGCTAAACTCTACCATGCCCGAGCCTTCGCGCATTGCAGGCGTTATCGCCATCAGTTTGCTGTCTTTTTCTGCCATTTTGCATAGCCAGTCGCCAAAAATTTGCGAATAGCTAGGTGCGCTTGGCTGACTTTTCGGCAGTGACGTGTCTGCTGGGTTAAATTTTGGCACGGCATGATATTTAATTGGATCTTGCTCGGCAGCTTCATAACCTTTGCCTTTTTTGGTGGCAATATGCAGTATTTGTGGGCCTTTAAGGTTGCGCATATTGCGAATAGTGTCCACCAAGCCGTTAACGTCATGACCGTCAATTGGTCCAATATAGTTAAAGCCGAGCTCTTCAAAAAATGTGCTCGGTACTACCATGCCTTTAAGGTGCTCTTCGGCGCGGCTAGCCAGTTCTTTGATTGGTGGTAAATTATTAAGTAAGCGTTTACTACCTTCTCTAAACCCAGTGTAGAAACTACCTGATAGTAGTTTTGCTAAGTGATTATTTAGTGCGCCAACATTTTCCGATATCGACATTTCGTTATCATTTAAGATAACGAGCATATCTTTATGAATATCGCCAGCGTGGTTTAAAGCTTCAAATGCCATGCCAGCAGTCATGGCACCATCGCCAATTACGGCGACAACTTTTTCACCTGTGCCATTTTTTTCAGCGGCAACGGCTAACCCTAGCGCAGCAGAAATAGAAGTACTTGAATGGCCAACGCTTAACACGTCGTATTCACTTTCTTCACGCCATGGGAACGGGTGTAACCCGTCTTTTTGTCTAATGGTGTGCAGTTGATCGCGACGGCCGGTTAGTATTTTATGTGGATAAGCTTGGTGACCAACATCCCAAATTAAATGATCAACAGGGGTGTTATATACGTAATGCAAAGCAACCGTTAATTCAATAGTGCCAAGACCTGAAGCGAAGTGACCACTACTTTTACTAACCGAATTGAGTAAGTAAGCTCTTAATTCATCACTGACTTGAGGTAATTGCTCTTTTTTAAGTAGGCGTAAGTCATCAGGCGTATCAATTTTTGATAGTAACGGGTAGTCAGCAAGGTTTATCGTCATAATATTATTAGTGCGTACGGTGGACTATAAAAGTCGCAAAATCAGCTAAATTCTGCGTATTGTAGGGCAAACGGGCTAAAGCTTGAAGTGATTCTTGATATAAGTCTTCGGCTTTTTGTTTTGCACCATCTAAGCCAAGCAAAGCAGGGTAGGTACTTTTGTTGGCTTGAAGATCGGAACCTTTAGGTTTACCTAATTCTTCTTCTGAAGACGTTATGTCGATAATGTCGTCCTGTACTTGATACGCAAGGCCAATTAATTTGGCATAATCTGCCAGCGCTCGTTTTTCTTCGACAGTGACATTAACCGCGCATTCAGCCGCCATTAATACAGATGCTTGTAACAAGGCGCCAGTTTTTAGTCGGTGTAATTGTTCAAGTTGGTTAATATCTACTGTTTTTCCGGTTGCGCTTAGATCTAGCGCCTGTCCACCACACATGCCAGCGTAGCCCGACGCAGTGACTAATTGTTGGATCAGTTGTATGCGCTTAACATCAATAGCTGCACTGAGCGGGCTGTTTGCCAGAAAATCAAAAGCTAAGGTTTGTAAGCTATCGCCAGCTAAGATTGCGGTCGCTTCATCAAATGCTTTGTGACAAGTTGGCTGGCCGCGACGTAAGTCGTCGTCGTCCATTGCAGGCAAATCATCGTGTAATAGTGAATACGCGTGAATACATTCAAGTGCACAGGCAATTGGGTCTATGTCGGCAATGTTAGCACCAAGGGTTTCACCCGTAAGGTAAGCGAGATATGGACGCATACGTTTGCCACCAATTAATAAGCCATAACGCATGGCATCAAGTAGCTTTTGATCGTTAACTTCTAGACTATCGAGTTTTGCACTTAATAATTGATTAACACGGGTTTGTAATTCGGCTAAATTTGCTAATGAACTCACAGCAGTCTTACTCTTCTAGATCAAAGTCAGCTAAGGTCTGTTGGCCATTTTGTTGAACTAACATTTTAATTTTTTGCTCAGCACTTTGCAGCTTTTGCTGGCTTAACTGGCTTAACTTAAGCCCACGCTCAAAAATTTCCATCGAACTTTCTAAACTTAGTTCACCTTGTTCAAGTTGTTGGACGATGGTATCTAGTTCGGCAATAGCCTCTTCAAAACTTAAATTTTCAACTTTCTTTTTGGCCATGGGAATAAACAATCTTTAGGTGTTTTGCTAATTAGGCGCAAAGGTACATGAGCAGCCAGCTAAGGTCAATTAATCTCAATCAACAGAAAATGCGGAAATTTAGTTAAGTTATTGACGTGACGGGCGATAATATCTTTATTACTATTCGCGAATAATAAATTGATAATGTATTATCAAAGATGTTTTAGTCGTTAAAGACACTAATTTAGGAGGCAGTTTGTGGATTTAGCTACGCTACTTGGGATATTGGGAGCTGTAGGCTTCGTCGTAATGGCAATGGTGCTAGGTGGCGATATCTCAATGTTTGTCGATACTCAGTCTATTTTGATTGTATTTTGTGGTTCAATTTTCGTGGTCCTGTCAAACTATAACCTTGGCCAATTTTTCTCTATTGGAAAAATCATCGGCAAGGCTTTTATGTTCAAAATAGAAAAGCCTGAAGAGTTAATTGAAAAGTCAGTTGAAATGGCAGACGCTGCGCGTAAAGGTGGTTTTTTAGCACTGGAAGAAGCAGAAATATCAAATGCCTTTATGCAAAAGGGGGTTGATATGCTGGTTGACGGTCACGATGCCGATGTGGTGCGTGGCACTTTGCAAAAAGATATTGCGTTAACGACTGAGCGTCATGAAACCGGAATTGGTATGCTTGGCGCGCTTGCTGAAGTCGCTCCAGCGATGGGCATGATCGGTACCTTAATCGGTTTAGTGGCGATGTTATCAAATATGGACGATCCTAAGGCGATTGGCCCTGCAATGGCGGTTGCGCTATTAACTACGCTATATGGTGCTTTTCTAGCCAACGTAATAGCCATTCCAATTGCCAATAAATTGAAGTTACGTTTAGCAGAAGAAAAACTTAATCAAGAACTTATTCTCGATGCGGTACTGGGTATTCAAGACGGCCAAAATCCACGAGTGATTGAAGGTTTATTGAAGAATTACCTTGCCGAAGGTAAGCGCACTGTTAATACCACTGAAGAGTAAAAGGAGTTAGCAATGGCGAATCCTCCTCCAGAGTGTAAATGTCCACCACCAGGTTTACCGTCATGGATGGGGACATTTGCTGATCTGATGTCGCTATTAATGTGTTTCTTTGTATTGCTGTTATCGTTTTCAGAAATGGATGTGCTTAAATTCAAACAAATAGCTGGCTCGATGAAATTTGCTTTTGGTGTACAAAATAAAATTGAAGTTAAAGATATACCAAAAGGTACCAGCATTATTGCTCAAGAGTTTCGACCTGGTAAACCTGAGCCAACGCCGATTGAAGTCATTCAGCAGCAAACCATGGAAATGACTCAGCAAATGCTGGAATTCCAAGCGGGTGATGAAACCTCGGCTGGTGGTCGCCAAGAGCAGCGAGGTACCGAGCGCGGTGGTCAGTCACAAAGTACTGACACCCAAATGTCGCAGCAGCAAATAGAGCAGGCACAAGAGCAACTAGAGCAAGCTCAGCAAGAGCAAGTTAATGAACTAGTGAAGAAAATTGCTGAGCAAATGGAGCAACAAATTCAAGATGGTGCCATTGAACTTGAAGCGTTGGGTCAGCAAATTACCATCAGAATTCGTGAAAATGGCTCGTTCCCATCAGGTTCGGCATTTTTACAACCTAAATTTAAACCAATAATTCGTGAAATAGGCGAATTACTTAACACGGTTCCTGGTGAAATTATGGTGTCAGGAAATACTGATAACCAAGCGATACATTCTGAGCTGTTTCGTTCAAACTGGGATTTATCGAGTCAACGTGCAGTAGCCATTGCCCATGAGTTAGTAAAAGTGCCTAATTTTGACCCAACAAGGTTGTTAGTTGTCGGGCATGCCGATACTAGACCATTGGTGCCCAATACTAATGCACTTAATCGACGCCGTAATCGACGTGTTGAAATTTCGATTAACCAGGGTAAATCTAAGGTCACAGATCCAATTTCGTTAAGTGAACCTTCTGGCAATTAAATGTAGGGTCTGTTGATCTTTGTTTGAAATTTATGCTGAGTGATAAAATGACGGTAATCAAGGCAAAAACTCTGAAGTTTAGTGAGCTCAACGATGAGCTTTTAACGAAGAGTAACGTCATTTTTGCCTCAGCCCTTCGGGCAATGACTATTTTTAATACTAGCGGCATTAGCATTCGCTCATTTGGAATAACCAAACTTCACTCATGCTGCTTTGCTATTATCAAAATAGCCTGTTGCAGAAAAAACAAACAACGTTCAACAGACCCTAGGGTTTATTCCATTAAAAAAGAGCGGCGTTTAGTCGCTCTTTTTTATTGGGATTTTATATTTTATGAACAGCTTTAATTCAGGTATAATGCGCGCCATTTATTTACCCATCACCGCTAGTTAGGCAGTTTTAATGAAATTTATCGTCAAGTTACAGGCTGAAATTGCGATCAAAAGTCGCCCTGTAAGAAAGCGTTTTACCAAAATATTAGAGTCGAATATTAAGAATGTACTTCGACGTGTTGATGAAATGGTTACAACGCAGGTTAACTGGGACAGCATTGAGGTTAACACGAAAAATAATACCGAACAAAACCGTCTGGCGTTAATCGACACCCTAAAATGTATTCCAGGTATAGCGACATTTATTGAAGTTCAGCAAACCGATTTTACTGATCTGCACAATATTTATGAAAAAACACTAGCGGTTCATGCCGACACTATTGTTGATAAAACGTTTTGTGTGCGGGTAAAGCGTGTGGGCGAACACGACTTTAGTTCCCTGCAAGTAGAGCAATATGTTGGTGGCGGTCTAAATCAAGCCGTTGACTCTGCTAAAGTGAAACTGAAAAAACCAGATGTCACCATCCGTTTAGAAATTAACAAAGAAAAGCTGTTTATTGTTACAGAACTGCACAAAGGCTTAGGTGGCTTCCCAATCGCCACTCAAGAAGATGTGCTGTCGTTAATGTCTGGTGGCTTTGACTCTGGTGTTTCTAGCTACCAAATGATTAAAAAAGGTGCTCGTACGCATTATTGCTTCTTTAATTTAGGTGGCACAGCTCATGAAGTGGGCGTCAAACAAGTTAGCCATTATTTATGGAATAAGTATGGTGCCTCTCATCGCGTTAAGTTTATTGCGATTGATTTTGATCCAGTTGTCGCTGAAATCCTAGAAAACATCGAAAATGGTCAAATGGGCGTGATCTTAAAGCGTATGATGATGCGTGCAGGTGCCAAAGTTGCAGAAAAACTCGGTATTCAAGCGCTAGTGACCGGTGAGGCGTTAGGGCAAGTTTCTAGCCAGACACTGACTAATTTGAATGTAATTGATCGCGTTACCGAAACTTTAATTTTACGCCCGTTAGCCGCTTACGATAAGCAAGATATTATTGATATTGCGCGTGAAATTGGTACCGAAGATTTTGCTAAAACTATTCCTGAGTACTGTGGTGTGATTTCGAAGAAGCCAACGGTAAAAGCAGTGCTTTCAAAAATTGAAGCGGAAGAGCAAAATTTTGACTTTTCGATATTAGAGCGTGTGGTTGAAAATGCCCGTGTATTTGATATACGTGATATTGGTCAAGAGACAGAACAAGAAGTACACGCGGTACAAGAATTATCGGCCATTGATGCAAACACCGTTATTGTCGATATTCGTAGTCCTGAAGAGGAAGATGAAAAACCGCTAGAGTTAGACGGTGTTGAAGTGATCCATATTCCATTCTTTAAATTAGGCACTCAGTTTGGCGATTTAGATAAATCAAAGCAGTATTTATTGTATTGCGATAGAGGGGTAATGAGTAAGTTACAAGCCTTGTATTTACATGACAATGGCTTTAACAATGTTCATGTTTATCGTCCTTAGTTAACTTTCCTAGTTATCGTACCTAGTTATGGTCAATAACGCTTAAATCAAAGCCAGCAATTTGCTGGCTTTTTTGTTGGCTCTTTTGGTACTGGTTTTTTATAAAAGGGCTTTGCTTATGCTTACCAATTTTGGAATTGTATAGAGCTAGTTCGCGCGGGCCTTAACTTTTACCTGCCTTAACTTTCAGCGATGCTACTCTCTAGGCTCTTACGCTCAATAGCGTTAATTGAGGTAACCATCTGTTCATTGGCTGGCGCGTTAAAGCCATTTTTTTGTGCAAGTTGGCAAATAAAGCCATTAATGGATGAGATTTCTGTTGGGCGTTTAGCCAAAACATCGGCTAACATTGACGAAGTATTCAATTGTGTTGCTTTGGCAACGTTAAGTGCATTAGTAATAATGGCTTGTGCTGCCATCTCTACACCTTCCGTATGGGCTGCTTGAGCGACCTCGCTAGCGATTTGATGAATTACTTCAGAATAAGCTGGCGATTGTATTTCACCATTTTTAATGTCGTAAATAGCGGTTAAAGGGTTAATCACGCAATTTACCGCAAGTTTTTGCCACTGCTTTTCTTTAATATTCTGTTGCCAATTGATGGGAGGCAAAGCTTGGTTTAATGACGCTAGCCAAGCGGGGGCGCATGTAAGTGAATAGCGACTTTCTGCCTTATTTGGTAAGTGGTTTACTCTACCTAAATCACATTGGCCTAATCCCGTATGAATGGTATGAAACGGCGTTGGTTTAAAACAACCATGGGTGGTTAATAACGTATAAAATTGCAGTCGACTTTTTAACTGCTTATTAATGGCCTGATATACCCCCATACCATTGTGACACAAGATAATTTCTGTTTTATCATTCAGAAGCGGCGCCAATTGATTAACTCTATCAGCACAGTATTGAGATTTTACACAAACTATTACGAGATCTGCATTAAGCAGCATTTGCTTACTAGCCTGGTTTATGTGAATTTGCTCACTAAAACCATTAAATTGGCTAAAATTTTGGATAGGTGTTTGCTGAGTTGAATCATATTTTTTTGACAAAATATCTCGTGGCAGGTAACTCACACTTATGTGGTTACTGCGATGCAGGTAGTAATACCACAAACTACCAATAGCACCTAAGCCAACAATCACTACCTTTAAATTTTCAGTTGCACTACTCATTATAAATTATCAGCTTATCATTAATTACTAGCTGGTTTTCCGTAAACTAGCCATAACCACTTTAACAACATAAAGGTGAATATGCCGACTAAATCGGCAACAAAATCTCTAAGCTCGCCATTACGAAAGCCAAGGTAGTGTTGACCTACTTCACTTAAGGCTGCATAGGCAATTAAAGCACAGGCTAATGGAAAAGATGGTAGCTTTAGTAAACTGCTTAAGATCCAGCTCAATAAGAAAAAACCGATAAAATGACCAAAGCTATCAATATGGGTATTACTTGAAATGGTTTCTCTGAGCTCTGATGAAAAACTAAAGGTGACAGTTGCCAATAAAATAATCAGAAAAAAAAGTATGTGGTGAAGGTTTTTCAAATTGCTGCCTAAATTTAATAATTACCACTAAATACTAACATGAAGCTTAAAATAAAAAACTAACAAGCGTCTTAGATTTAACACGTTTTTATTGGTAATATAGCCAGCATTATTTGATGAATATTTATTGAAAAGAGAATGTTATGCCATCGTTTGATATTGTTTCCGAAATAAATTTAGAAGAAGTGCGCAATGCCACGGAAAACTCAACAAGAGAGTTAAGTACGCGTTTTGATTTTCGCGGTGTTGAAGCAAGTTTCGAGTGGAAGTCTCCTGCAGTGATTGTAAAAGCAGAAGGTGACTTTCAAGTAAAACAGATGATTGATATTTTGCGTAATCAGCTAGTTAAACGACAAATCGATCCTCGTTCAATGCAAATTTCTAATCCTGAGTTTTCAGGAAAAGTATGTACGCAACGTGTAACGTTTCAAGAAGGCATTGAAAAAGATGTTGCCAAAAAAGTGGTTAAGCTAATTAAAGACAGCAAAGCGAAAGTGCAGGCCGCTATTCAAGGTGAGCAAGTGCGCGTTACAGGTAAAAAGCGTGATGATTTACAAGGTGTAATGAAGCTAGTGAAAGACGCTGAGCTAGACCAGCCATTTCAGTTTAATAACTTTAGAGATTAGAACGTGTTGAGCTTTGTGGTATAAATTATGTTCGAATTTGGTGGCTTTTAATCTAGGCACACTAAGTGAAGTTTGGTTATGCCAAATAAATGCGGTGTAACAACGAGTAAAAGTCATTAAAACGAATCGATAGACAGAGTCAATTGAGTTTATCTACTACGTTTTCGCTTATTTAAGTGGAATAACCACACTACATACGCTCAGCCTTGTATACTAACTCAATTGACTACTGCAAAATCACACAGCAAAGTTTAAAACGCTCTACAAAAGCGAGCTTAAGGCTCGTTTTTTATTGCAATGTTATAACAAGTGTAATTGTTAGAGTAATTAATAGTTTACACTGCACACATCATAAACTAGCGCTGTTTTTATCGATAATGTAGACAAAGCGCTTGTCTTTAGCTGTCGACATTAAGTAAATTATGGCGCTTATAAAATAATAAAGTAGAATTTTCATGGGTGTTTCTCGGGGCGAATTTAGTTCGCGATTAGGGTTTATTATGGCCGCTGCAGGGTCTGCAGTTGGTTTAGGTAATGTCTGGGGTTTCCCTACGCAAACCGCAAGTAATGGCGGTGCCGCCTTTGTCTTAGTGTATTTAGTGTTGGCATTTTGTTTAGCATATCCAGCATTTATGGCAGAAATATTAATTGGTCGTTACGGGCAAGCTAATGCTGTAACCAGCCTGCAGAAAATGTCGAGACAGCGCTGGCAAAAGCATTTTGCATTCATCGTCGGCTTTGGCGGTATTATCTGTGCCGCATTGATTTTAAGCTTTTACGGCATACTAGCTGGCTGGATGATGTCTTATGCTATCGAGTCATTGGCACAAATTGCTCAATTACCCGCAGTAGCCGAGTGGGTCGTTGGTGGCACGTTAACTCGCAACCTTGTTTTTACCAGTTTATTTATGTTTTTAACGGTCTTTATTATCAGACGAGGTGTTGAAGACGGCATAGAAAAATGGTCAAAACGATTAATGCCAATGATGATTGGTTTGTTAGTTTTGCTAATCATATACGTTATGACGTTAGATGGTGCATCAGAAGGCTTAGAGGCTTATTTAAACCCAGATATTAGTCGAGTGTTAGAGCCCGACCTACTCATTAGTGCGCTGGGACAAGCGTTTTTCTCATTGTCTTTGGGGACATCGGTCATGGTGATCTATGGCTCTTATATCGCCAAGAAAGAAAATATGGTTACTATTGGCGCCCAAGTAACATTGATTGACGTAAGTATTGCCTTCTTGGCTGGCTTATTAATTATTCCTGCTATGTATGTAGCTCAAGCGCAAGGCGTACAAATTTTTGCGCAAGACGGCAGTTTATTAGCGGGGCCGACTCTGGTTTTCCAAGTGTTACCTAGTTTGTTCGATGGCATGGGGGCATTAGGTTTATTTGTTGGTTTAGCCTTCTTTATTCTGATGTCCATTGCTGCGCTAACTTCATCAATTTCGATGTTGGAAGGGCCAGTATCCTATGCAGTTGAACGTCATGAGGTACCACGTAAAAAAGCAACTACAATTATTGGTTTAGTGATACTGGCTATTAGCTTCGGTATTATTTCTAACTTAGGGGTTATGTTGGACTTAGTGGCAACTATTGCTACAGAATATGGTCAACCAATTATTGCTATGCTTTGTTGTGTTTTCGCTGGTTGGATTTGGCACCGTAGCGAGCTACTTGCAGAAATAAAACAAGGTAATGAAGCTGTTGAGTCAGGCGTATTTTGGAAGATATGGCCTTGGTATACTAAGTTTGTTTGCCCTGTCGCCATCGCGGCAGTATTTATCCATTCTTTGTTATAAATTTGCGTCAATATTTATAGAAAAAGCCAGTCAGATGACTGGCTTTTTTATATGAATGGTTAGCGACCTAAACACTACTTTCGCTTGGCTATTTCCAAAAGTAGTAGCTACAGCTCAAAAACACTAATGAGTTAATTGGCAACATTTGGCGAAGTTAAAGTCACTTCCTTATTTTTAACTAACTGCTTAAATTCTTCGTGGCTAATATTGTCATTAAAAACAGCGTCAACATTCGCTTCAATTATGCCTAACCAGCTATTTTTACCTGATGATTTAACTTGATACAAACAGGCATCTGCAAGCGCTATGAGCGTTTTACAACTGCATTCTATATCGATGGCAGGTATCGGAGGGTAACAACTAAAGCCAATAGAACATGTGACTTTATGGGTTTGCTGTTGGCCTAATTCTTGGCTTAGTTCTTGGTTTAGATCTTGGCTTAGCTGAAACTCCTGATTATTAATCGCTTCAACCATGCGCTCGGCCAGTAAAGGCCCATCTTCACGGTTAATGCCTCGGGCAATCGCGACAAACTCTTCTCCGCCCCAGCGGATCAAATAATCAGAATGACGGAATACCTTGGCCATACGTTGAGCAAACTGGCTAAGTATATTGTCACCAGCATTGTGTCCAAAGGTGTCATTAATCATCTTGAAATCATCAATATCTAAGATAAATACTACGATGTCAGATTGTTCAGGCTTAGGGGTATTACCTTGCTGCCAGTTTTGATAGATGCGTCGACATTGCTCTAAATCAATATAAATATGATTTTCTAAGAAACGTCGATTATTTAAGCCTGTCAGTCTATCCGTTAGGCTTATTGCCTCTATTTCAGCATATGCCTGCTGCAGTTCATTATTTTTTTGCTCTAACTCTGCCGTACGTTGTTTAACTAACTGGCCTAACATGCTGTTAGTTTTGCGTTGAAGGCGTCTGCCATAAATTAAAAAAACAACCGTTAAACAGCCGACGACAGTTAATAAAATGATAGTTATATTCAGCTTTTCTTGCTTAAGCAGCGCTTGTTGTAGAGACTTTTCTTTTTCTAAGAGTTCTATTTTAGTGGCGCGGCGAACAAATTCAGTTTTTGCTTGAGCATTGGCAATAGCGTCAATGCGTTTTTTATTAAATAGCGAGTCCTCAATCGACTTTTGTTTTTGCAACGCTGAAATAGCTTGCTCAGGTAAATTTAGCGCCATGTAGACTTTAACTCTTAATGCTTCAAAGTCGGCTTCTTTTGCTACTTCATTATTGAGTTTTGTGCGCTCTGAGCCTGCGGAAATATACGTAAGTGCTTTATTATAGTTTTGTTTTTGGATATATACGTTGCTAGCAATAAGGTAAGCATCGGCTAAAAGGCTTTGGTATTGATTAGCAATTGCTCGCTCGATTACCCCTAAAATGATGGTTTCAGCTTCAGATAATGCACCTGTATCTAACGCCAATTTCGCCAGTGATGTTCGTGCCCAGTCGGTATCTCGTGGCGTTTTAATTTCTTTAAATAAACTTAGTGTTTTGTTTAAATAAATGCGTGCTTCATCATGACGCTTTAACGTATTTAATACATAGCCAATTTTGTGGTTGCTATAGGCAATATCTTTGAGGTTACCGGATGTTTCATCTAGGGCTAAGGCATCATAGAAATACTTTAATGCGGTATCGTAATCACCCATTTGGCGCCTGATGTCGCCAAGGTTATATAAACCACTGGCGATGCCAGAGTTATCACCAAGTTCATATTTGATATCTAAAGAATGCTGATGAGCTTGAATTGCTTCGGTATATTGCCCCATTCTTTCTAGTACAACACCAATACTATTGTACACACCGCTAATGCCTTTTTTGTCGCCAATTTGTTCAAAAATTTGCATGGACTGATACAAAAACTCTAAGGCTTTGTCATATTGAGATTGATAACGGTAAGTCAGACCAAGTTGGCGCAATGCGTGACCTAAAGAGCGCTGCAAGTTTAGTTGTTGATAGCCAGAAATTGCTTTATTTAGCTGAATTTGGGCATTGTCATATTGGTTACGCTCCATGGCGTTTCTTGCCATTTGAAAATAAGCGTCGGCAATGCTTTTCGCTTGGTTTTTTGCCGTTGCCTCTGTTAACAGCTTGCTAGCAAGGGTTTCAGCAATGTCCATTTTTCCTTGAGCACGATAATTGGTAATTTGTTGATATAGGTCGTCTAAGTCACTAGCGAAGGCTTGTGGTGCGATTGAGAGCGAAATAATCAGCACAGTGGTAATGACCAAAAAAAAATTGTGCATAAAGTTGATAATCTTTTTAAGTACTACTTTTGTTGGCTAGTATAACAGCGCTCATTATATCTTGAAGCTAAATTGTTAACAGATTGTCACTATGGTGTTAGCGTATTAAATGCTTGGCCAAGGTAGGAGCCAAGGTTGTGTTAGTGTTGCTAACCATTGCTGGCAAGTTGGCAATTGAAATGCGCTACCGTATTCAGGGATAAGCGAGTAATGATAAGGTGTATTATTAAGGGTGAAACGTAACGAAAAGGCGTGTAAATAACCGCGATCGCTGGCACTTTTCGAATATAAAGGATCACCTAGAATTGGCGCACCAATACTGGCAAGTGCAACTCTGATTTGGTGTGTTTTTCCACTGTGGGGTTTTAGAATAAAGCCTCTTAAACCATTACCTAAACTATGGGAAAAAAATTGGGTAATAGCAGGGTTATCTTGTGTTCTTAATAACTTCCACATACCGCGACGACTTTTGGCCATGTCTCCTTTAATCAATCCTTGTTTTTTCTTAGGCTTTTGATCGCTAATGGCCAAGTAATATTTTTCCACTTGGTGTTGGCTAAATAGGGTTTGAAAGTGAGCCGCTGCTGGTTTATTTGTCGCTAAAATTAATAGGCCTGAGGTCATTTTATCAAGGCGATGCACAGGGAATAGTTCGGCAAGATTTAATTGGGTTTTAACGGTCGAAAATAGGCCATTGCCGGTGTCGCCTTCATCATGAAAGCTCGAATTGGCCGACTTATTTATGACAATAAAGTCGGCTTGTTGATCGATTAGCTCAAACATATAACTTAAAAGGTTAAGCCAATGGCAAAGTAAATCAGCACTGTAGCGACAGCGCCAAATAGGGCATATGGTAGCTGGGTTTTCACGTGTTCATAATGATCACAACCACTGGCGATGGAAGCAACCACTGTGGTATCTGAAATAGGTGAAGCATGATCACCAAATATCCCGCCGCCTAATACTGCTGCCACTAAAAATGACATTGGCAAGCCGGTTTCCATAGCAATCGGTACTGCAATTGGCACAAGTATCGCAAATGTGCCCCATGACGTGCCGGTAGCAAAGGCCATTGCGGCCGCAACGATAAATATAATAGGTGCGATAAAATAAAGCGGCACTTGAATATTCATTAATTCACTAACATAAGCTCCTGTACCTAGGGCTTTTATTGCACCACCAAAAGCAAATGACAACACTAGTATCAATACCGCAGGAGCCATATAAATTAAGCCATTGATAAAGGTTTTTGTGATTTGCTGTATAGACATTAATCGGTAGAAACTGATCATGGCGATAACGATCACACAAGCGCTAACGATCGCCCAAAACACTGAAAATGATCCCGAGCCTCGGCGCATATCACCGTCACCAGTAATAAATAGCAAACCTAAAGTAATAGCCAGTAATGCAATTAATGGAAACCACATAATACGTGCAGGGGCAGCTTTAACTGGTTCTGAACTTACTTCGCCTTGTTCGTAACTCCCCGCATGGGCCATAGGCCCATAAACTTTACCGGAATATGCGGTGTAATAAGCCATAGCAACGGCAATAATGGCATAAAAGTTATAGCCGATTGTGCCAATTAAAATACCGACAGGGTCATCAAAGTTAAAGCCATCTAATAGCCCTAAAACATAAGCGCCCCAACCGTTGATCAAAAATAAGATACTTACCGGTGCACATGTCGAATCAATTAAATAGGCGAGTCTTGCTCTGCTTAATTGATGTTTATCAAACAGCTGTTGGCTTGCCATGCCGGCAGTAAACATACTTAGGTTAGTATCGGTAAAAATACTGGTGCCGATTATTGTTGGTAACATGCTGGCTTGGCGCTGGTTTTTTACTAAATTTAACTTGGCCAAGTGCAGAATAAAGCCATTTACCGCACCAGAGTCGCTTAATAGTTTGACCATGGCACCAATGAGCAAACTAAAGGAAATAATATAAAGATTGCCTGTTGATGAGAAAACGTTAACCAGTTCGATAGCCGTACCGGAAATTCCGCTAAACACTTGCCATTGTGCAATCATTAAATGGCATAGCACTATGCCGCATAAAAGGGCGATTAATGCATTTTTTCGCCAAATGGCGACGATGATGGCAACAATGGGAGGAAGTAAACTTAAAGGACTATCTTGCATATCTTATTCTTTTTTATTTTTACCAATTTAATTCAATTGGTATTAGTTGTTTGGTCAGCGGTTAAGTCGCGCTATTTTGGCACCCTAGCGTTGAAATCTCCACTAACATTTTGACTCAATTTACCATGAGAAAAGGCTAGCGTATTGAAAAATCATCAATTACCCTTACATAGGTAACTATTCATATAAAAAAAACGCTATGCGGCGGAGTCAAATTGACCACTTCTCTTTCCGATTATTTAACAGCGCTATCGGCGCCTGAAAATCTTGCTGTTGTCTCTGGTATTAAACGTGGTGTTGAGCGTGAAGCATTGCGTGTGGTGAAAGAGGGGCGATTATCACAGCAGTCACATCGTCACGCGTTAGGTTCAGCGTTAACTCATCCATATATCACTACCGATTACTCAGAAACGTTACTCGAGTTTATTACTCCGGTCAGTGACAACGCAGAAAAAACTATCGATCAGCTTAAAGATATTCAACGTTATACCTATGAACATATTGACGGTGAATTACTTTGGCCACTAAGTATGCCGTGTTTTGTAGAAAATGATGATTTAATTCCACTTGCGCAATATGGCAGTTCAAATATTGGCCAAATGAAAACCACATATCGTCAGGGCCTGAAAAACCGTTATGGCAGCATGATGCAAGTGATTGCTGGTATTCACTTTAATTTTTCATTTTCTGAAGATTTTTGGCGAACCATACAAAAAATTGATGGTGATCAACGGCCACTACAAACCTTTATTTCTGAACGTTACTTTGCCTTAATTAGAAACTACAAGCGTCTATGCTGGATGATCCCGTATTTATACGGTAGTTCTCCGGTAATTTGTGGTTCATTTTTACAAAATAAGCCGCAAAAATTACCGTTTAAACGTTCTGAAAGTGGGTATTTGTATCTTGAATATGCTACCTCTTTACGTATGAGTGACTTGGGCTATACCAATAGCGCTCAATCTACGCTTAATATTTGTTATAACGACTTGGAAAGCTATGTTAAAGGTGTAAAGAATGCGATTTCATTGCCTTCTGCAGAGTTTGAAAAAATTGGTGTTAAGGTTGATGGTAAATATAGGCAGCTTAATAGCAATGTCTTGCAGATTGAAAATGAACTTTATGCACCGATTCGACCTAAGCGCGTTGCCAAGTCAGGTGAAAAGCCATCTGAGGCACTCAATAGCCGAGGGGTAGAATATATTGAAGTTAGAGCGCTTGATGTAAATCCATTTACTGAAACCGGTATTAGTCTTGAACAAGTGCATTTCTTAGATGTGTTTTTAACTTATTGTGCTTTAGCGCCAAGCCCTGCGATGACCGCTGAATTACAAAAACGCTATGAACACAATATGGATAAAGTCGTACTTAATGGTCGAGATCCTGAACTTAAATTAAATGATGACAACCAATGCAAATCAATTCCTGAATGGGGACAAGAGCTGTTTGCAGAGTTTGATCAAGTCGCTGATTTACTTGATAAAAGTTATGGCAGTAATTGTTATCAAATCGCCACAGAAAATGAACGGGCAAAAATTCTTGATAGCCGCTTAACGCCATCAGCTAAAATTGTCGATTTAGTGGTTAATCAAAAAGTTCGTTTTTCTCAATTAGCGTTAGAACTCGCTGAGCAATATCGTCATCAGCAATTAAACAACGGTTATTTAACCTTTAGCCAAGTGCAATTAGATGAAGCAGTACTTAAGTCACATCAAGAACAAGCGGCAATAGAAGCAGCCGATACACTAGATTTTGACAGCTTTTTGGCGGATTACTTTAGTAAAAAGTAACTGTTTTTAGAAGCTCAAGGAAGGGTAATTTAAGACAAAAAAAAGCGCGTTAGGGCAACGCGCTACTAAAACAAGAAAGCAGTCCAGGGAGGTTTTGCTCTCAATTTATATGACCCAATTAAATCTTGTTAGTTCAAAAAATAATCAAATAAATTTCATCAAAGCATCACATTTAAATTAACTTGATAATTTTTTTGGTAATTTAATTAAAAAATTTTGGCCAAAAAAAACGCGTTCATCTGTGAACGCGTAAAGTCTTCATGAAACACTAAGGGAAAATAAGCCTCTCAATTAATAAGACCGAGTATTTGGTGAAAGGTTCCTAAACAATCAAAAAAATTTAAATTAAATTTTAATATCAGGTTAACTAGCAGAAAAGATTAGAAAAAATAAGATAAAAAAAAGCGCGTTTATTGGCTAAACGCGCTATACAAGAATAAACATAAAACACTAAGGGAGTATATCACTCACTAAGTAGGACTTAGTGTTCTGCAATTAGTTCAAATTATTTTTTAATTAAAAAATTTTGTTGGCAAAAATGGAATATTTATCGCTGGCTAATTCTTTATAAGTACTGTTTGACCTGCCTAACGCGCCTAATTCGTTGTGCGTCAATTTTTAACTGGCTTTATTGGTCAATGTTGTCAGATTCAAGTTAAATAATGCGCAAAAAAAACGCGCTTATAAAAAGCGCGTAGGGAAGGTATAACAAAAAAAGTATCAGTAAATATATACAACTACATACATATAACTAAGGGTTACAACAATAGGGGGTATAACAAAAGTCTCTGCACAGTAAGAGTGCTAAGTTAAAGAAAAGTTCAGAAATATTTAGCATTTTAATTTTTTTTTAATAACGGCTCTGGCATCATAGCTTCCACAATTGTTGTTTTCCTAGTGTTTCATGTCGTCAATCAAGTATTTTGTTATCAGTATAGTCTCGGTTTTTTTGTTAGCTGGCTGTGCTACCCCACCTCCTAAAAACCCAGAAAATCTTTGTGAAATATTCCGAGAGCATCGCGATTGGTACTTTGCCGCTAAAGATGCGCGTGATCGCTGGGGCGTGCCTATTCATGTACCAATGAGTATGATGTATCAAGAAAGTTCTTTTAGAGCTGATGCCTTGCCCCCTAAAGACTATTTACTCGGTTTTATCCCGTGGGGACGAGTCAGTAGTGCTTATGGCTATTCACAGGCAAAAACAGTGACTTGGGACGATTATATTAAAGAAACAGGAAATTCATGGGCCGATCGTGATGACTTTGAAGATGCGATTGATTTTATGGGGTGGTTTATCTTTAAAACCCAAAAAATTAATAAAATCTCTAAGTGGGATGCCTATAATCAATACCTTAATTACCACGAAGGTTGGGGCGGATTTAAACGCAAAACCTATAAGAAAAAAGCTTGGTTAGTTAAGGTGGCGCGAAAAGTGGACAATCGGGCGCGTCAATATTCTAGCCAATTAAAAAGCTGTGAAGCCGATTTAAATAAAAGTTGGTTGTGGCGATTATTTTTTGGTTGATTAGGGGCTGTTGATCTTTCAGTTTATAACGCTGTTGTTTTTGAAAAAGCGGTCAATCGCGGCGCTTAATATAAAGTTTGGTTGTTCCAAATGCATATTAAGCAACAAAGAGTGACACTTTTTCAGAACAACCCGAAGGGCTATAGCAGAGACTAAAATGAAAGTTCAACAGACCCTAGTAACACGCAGACAGCCTAATAAAATAATCAGTTAAATTACTCTAACATAAGCGCGCTCGACTATCTTTATGGTAGACTAGCGCGTTTTTTCATTTCTGCGTATATTTTTGCGCCAATCACTTATAAGGCTATTCATGTCATTTTCACAGCTTGGGCTTTCAGATGCTTTGTTAAAATCTATTAAAGAACAAGGATATAGTTCGCCATCGCCAATTCAGGAGCAGGCGATACCAGCTGTACTTTCTGGTAAAGATGTGATGGCAGCGGCGCAAACTGGTACAGGTAAAACTGCTGGCTTTACTTTACCAATTTTACAATTGCTGGATGAAAAAGGCGCTAAAGCTTCAAGTAATTGCGTTAAAACCTTAGTGTTGACCCCAACTCGCGAACTTGCCGCTCAGGTGGCTAAAAGTGTTGAAACCTATAGCCAATATCTATCTATCACCAGTGATGTTGTTTTTGGTGGCGTAAAAATAAACCCACAAATGATGCGTTTACGTCAAGGTGTTGATGTTTTAGTAGCGACACCTGGCAGGCTATTAGATTTACATCAGCATAACGCCATAAAGTTTCATGAGTTGGAAATGTTGGTACTTGATGAAGCTGATCGCATGCTTGATATGGGCTTTATTCGCGATATTAAAAAGATTTTGGCGCTACTTCCTAAAAAGCGTCAGAACTTATTGTTCTCAGCAACGTTTTCTCCAGATATTCGAGAACTGGCAAAAGACTTAGTTCATAAGCCAATTGAAGTGTCGGTGACGCCGGAAAATACCACAGCGGCGACTATTGAACATTGGCTAGTGGCGTGTGATAAAAAGAAAAAATCGGCATTACTTAATAAATTGATTGTCGATAATAATTGGCAACAAGTTTTAGTGTTTACCCGAACTAAGCATGGCGCTAATCGTTTAACTCGTTATTTGGAAGCAGAAGGCCATAAAGCGGCTGCGATCCATGGCAATAAGAGCCAATCTGCTCGCACTAAAGCCTTAGCACAATTTAAAGATAAAACTATTCAAGTACTTGTGGCAACCGATATTGCCGCGCGTGGTATTGATATTAGCCAATTGCCACAAGTGGTCAATTTTGAACTACCGAATGTCCAAGAAGATTATGTACACCGTATTGGCCGAACTGGCCGTGCAGGTATTGACGGCCAAGCAATATCGCTAGTATGTGCAGATGAGTACAAACAATTAGTAGATATTGAATATATTATTCAGCAACATATTCCACGTAAAGAAGTTGAAGGATTTGCCCCTAATCAGCCGTTAGAGCCATCGCGTGCGATCAGAGCATTAAAACCGAAGAAACCTAAAAAACCGAAAAAGCCTAATGCGAATAGTAGCCAAGACAAAGAACATCACGATGGTCAGCGCTCTGCGGATAATGCACGAGGCCATAAGCCAAAAAGCAAAAATCCTCGTCATCAGGTAAGTCGATCTAAACATACTGATCGTAGTGGTAACGTGCCAAGTAAAGGCCGCGCCAGAACACATGCCAATCGTGGTAAACGACCTGCGGTGAAGTCTAACTAGACGTAAATAATCATTTTCGATGTCGATAAAAACCAAGCCAATTTAGCTTGGTTTTTTATTAGTATATTTTTGTACTTCTGAATTGGTTTAAGGTGTTAGGTAGCCGAGGTTTTTTAGCTGGCTTTGTTCAAAGGTGTTAACAACGTCACCAATAATGATAAGCGTCGGTGGCTTGATATTATGTTGATCCACTAATTCAACAATATTGCTTAGCTGACCTTTGACCAGTTTTTGTTTTTGCGTTGTCCCGCGTTGAATAAGCGCTACCGGCGTCGACATAGCACGTCCCGCATTGTTTAGTTGCTCGACAATAATGGCTAAGGTTTTTACCCCCATGTAGAAAACAATGGTTTGTTGCTGATCTTGCAGTGCTGACCAAGGTAAATCTAAGCTACCATCTTGCTGAACATGGCCGGTGATTAATGTGCAGGCACGAGCAACATTGCGATGGGTTAAGGGAATGCCGACATAGGCTGCACACGAAGAGGCCGCAGTCATCCCTGGGACAATATGACAAGCAACCCCATGAGCTAGTGCAAATTGTGCTTCTTCACCGCCACGACCGAAAACAAAAGGATCGCCACCTTTTAATCGTACTACTTTTTTACCAAGCTTTGCTTGTTCAACGATGATTTCATTGATCCTTTCTTGCGGCACCTTATGATCTGCTTGCTTTTTGCCGACATAAATTTTTTCACAGGTAGTTGGTAGCAAAGCCATAATTTCTTCACTGACTAAGCGATCGTAAATAGCCACTTCTGCCTGACAAATAAAGCGGTATGCTTGCAGAGTCAGTAAATCTGGATCACCAGGACCTGCACCAACTAGGGCGACTTCGCCAGCAACAAAAGCTTGTTTATTAAGGTTAAAATTTTTAGGCATTTAATTACACTTAATTAAAGGTGAAAAATTAGTATCAGATGTTGGCATCATATCACTAGTAAACGTTAAAAATACTATTAAAATTCGATTTTATATAGCATTAAGTTATATGCTTTGTGCTTTATCCTGTAATCTCGTAAATTGGTCTTAAATATATTTTACTAAGCGCTAGAGCTAGGTAGCTTTAGCTAAGTTACACTCGTTTATTTAGTGAATATTGCTCCAAATATTGTTAAGAGTATTGCTTAGAGTATTGTTGAACGAAATGAGAAATAGTTAATTATTGTCACGCTAATTATAGGCATGGATAACTTAAAAGCGCAGATGACGAGCTCAACAGTATAGAGCAATATCAATAAGTAACGAGATAAAAATAATCATAATTTAAGGCGCTCAAATGAAATCAACTAAGGTAAAACTTCTCGCAAAAAGATTACCCTTACCCACATTACTCGCACTAACTGCCGTTTCTTTTCCATCTTATTCTGCTGCAGTTCCGCCCAGTGAACAGCCAATTTTACGAGATATTCAACAGCAAGTGAGTGCAAAGCGTTTAAAGTCGGATGTCACTAGCTTAGTTAATTTTGGTACTCGCCATAGTTTATCTGATACTAAGTCAGACACCCGAGGCATAGGGGCCGCTCGTCGATGGATTAAGGCGGAGTTTGAAAAAATCTCTCAAGCCTGTGGTGGTTGTTTAGAGGTGGTTTATCAGCGCCAAACGTTTTCCGGTGAAAAGCGAATTCCCGAGCCAACCGAAATTGTCAATGTCGTCGCAATTCAACGAGGCAAAACTGATCCTAACCGTTATATTGTCATGAGTGGCGATATTGACTCGCGTGTATCGGATCCACTTGATTTTACCAGTGACTCTCCGGGCGCAAATGATAATGCCTCTGGCGTTGCTGGCGTAATTGAAGCGGCACGAGTACTTTCTCAATATAAATTCGATGGCACCTTAGTGTACGCCGCGTTATCTGGCGAAGAGCAGGGACTGTTTGGCGGTAAAATTATGGCGGGAATCGCCAAAAAAGAAAATTGGCGCGTTGAAGCGGTGATCAATAATGACATGATTGGTAATATTGCCGGCATCAATGGCGTAATTAATAACACCACCGCTCGCGTTTTTTCAGAAGGTGTTAGATATGTTGAAACGCCAGAAGAAGCGAAGCTAAGACGTTTTACCGGTGGTGAAGTAGACTCGCCATCGCGCAATCTCGCTCGTTATATCGATAAAATTGCCGATGATTATATTCCAAACTTAGATGTGATGATGATTTATCGTTTAGATCGATTTGGCCGTGGTGGTCATCATCGTCCGTTTAATGAAGTTGGCTTTCCTGCCGTTCGTATTATGGAAACCAATGAACATTATGATCGCCAACATCAAGATATCAGAACCGAAAATGGGCGCGCTTATGGTGATGTGTTATCAGGTGTTGATTTTGACTTTAATGCTAAATTGACCTCGCTAAACGCGGTAACTATGGCATCTATGGCTTGGGCTCCAGCACCTCCAGCTAATGTCAGTATCTCAGGGGCTGTGCAACCATCTACTAAATTAAAGTGGCAAAAGCCGACTGGAAAAATGGCAGAAAATCTTGCTGGCTACCGCGTGCATTGGCGTTTAACGACGGACGCAACTTGGACACACAGCCAGTACGTTGGTGATGTTAGTGAATTTGAATTAAAGAATATTGTTATTGATAACTATTTCTTTGGTGTGAGCAGTGTCGCGAAAGATGGCTTTGAATCACCTGTGGTCTTCCCAGGTCCTGCTGGATCATTTGGTGGCTATAACTAATGAAGCAACTCGTTAGCCTATTAATTATATTGGCATGCGTTCAACAGGCGGTAGCGGAAAGTTGGCAACCACTGCCATTAAAAGAACGAGCACAAGTTATTGACCGAATTACTGAAAAGCGCATCAGCACTTTAATGCCTGAGATTATGCGAACTGCCAATCTTGATATGTGGATGATTATTTCGCGTGAGTATAACGAAGATCCGGTACTTAAAACCTTATTGCCAAGTACTTGGCTCTCTGCCAGACGCCGCACGATATTAGTGATTGTTAATGACCCCGTAGAAGGGTTGCAAACCTTTGCGATTGCCCCGTATAAAGTGGGGAATTTATTTACTAAAGCGTGGGATAAGTCCAAACAAGCGGATCAATGGCAAGCACTTGTTGACTTAATTGAGCGCTATCAGCCAAACACTATTGGCATCAATCAATCTGAGCATTGGGCACATGCAGATGGTTTAGTGGTTACCGATAAAAACGAATTACTCAGTTATCTACCTAAGAAATATCAGGATAGATTAGTCCCTGCAGAATCAGCAGCAGTTAGCTGGCTTGAACAACGAATCCCAGAAGAAATTGATATTTATCAACCATTAGTAGCAAAGGCACATAAGTTAATTGCGCGGGCATTTTCATCTGAAGTTATCACCCCAGGTGTTACTACGACCGAAGATGTTATTTGGTGGTTACGAGAACAAGTGCTTGAGCAAAAATTAGCAACTTGGTTTCATCCTTCAGTGTCGATACAACGTAGTGACAAAGTTAAATTTGATCATGAAGACAGCTTCACTAATGGCTATGGCAACCAAGTTATTCAGCCGGGCGACTTACTCCATGTCGATTTTGGCTTGACTTACTTAAGGCTTAACACTGATACCCAACAACATGCTTATGTGTTGAAAAAAGGTGAAACTACCGCACCTGATTATTTAGTGGCAGCTTTAGCGAAAGGCAATCAGTTGCAAGATGTATTTACGGGGGAGTTTCGCGCAGGGCGTACAGGTAATCAGGTATTAAAATCCAGTCGCGAAATTGCTATAGCACAAGGGCTAAAGCCAACGATTTATACCCATCCGCTTGGCTATCACGGTCATGCCGCTGGTACAACATTAGGGATGTGGGATGCCCAACAAGGGGTTGAAGGTAGCGGTGACTACCCATTGCATTTAAATACCGCTTATTCGATAGAGCTTAATAATGCCCAATATATTGAGGCTTGGGGTAAAGAAATTCGCATTATGTTAGAAGAAGATGCGTTTTTCGATAAAACCGGCGTCTGGTATTTGAATGGTCGCCAACAACAATTGTTGTTAGTTAAATCAGACTAATCAAGTCACTTAACGTGTCAGTAAAATGATAAAAAGAAAGGCTATGTTCCCGTAAATTGTTGCTATACTGTATGTAGATACAGTTAACGAGGGTTTACTCATGATCCCAGCACAATTTACAAAGCTGATAACCGAGTTAGAAAACTTAACGGATAGCCAAG
>NZ_JBQMTM010000050.1:0-255 GCF_053470325.1 Colwellia sp. MEBiC06753
AGCTTGTATGCCGATAAAGGCTATGTCTCAGCGAACTTGAAGGAACAACTGGCCGAGCAAGGTATCGATTTTATTGCGGGTCAGCGAAGTAATATGAAGCGTCAGCCTATTTCGGTTTGGGACAGAGTTATGTTATCGAAACGTTTCATCATCGAAACCGTTTTTGATCAGCTTAAGAATATTGCTCAGATTGATCACACAAGGCATCGTAGCTGTATTTCGTTTATGGTAAATCTAATGGCAGGGCTAATTGCC
>NZ_JBQMTM010000051.1:0-255 GCF_053470325.1 Colwellia sp. MEBiC06753
TTTTGCATGAACTTCACTGAGTTAATTTTGGCTACCGAAGTAGCTTATTTGTAAAATCAACATCATGTGAATGTCCACACAAATTGCATGATAACTAATTGTTAAAGATGCCTACCGAAGTAGGTATACCGAACCGCTTCACTTATAAAAAGTGGATGAACGCGTTGTTCGGCGCGGGCTATCAATCTCATTCGTTGCTAGACCGCTTATTCTCTTTCAGGTCATTCCCTGTCAGAGCGGATGCGTATTCTACTC
>NZ_JBQMTM010000052.1:0-255 GCF_053470325.1 Colwellia sp. MEBiC06753
AGGTTGAAAGCAACGCAGCATAACGAAGAATTTGGTAGGTCTGGGCAGACTTGAACTGCCGACCTCACCCTTATCAGGGGTGCGCTCTAACCAGCTGAGCTACAGACCTTTAGTATCTCTAATAAAAGAGGCGTCCGAAGCTTACATGTTAGGACTTCTTCATACGTTCGTTATCTATGCAATTTGTGTGAACACTCAACATGAAGCGTTTTACTTCAAGATAAGGAGGTGATCCAACCCCAGGTTCCCCTAGGG
>NZ_JBQMTM010000053.1:0-255 GCF_053470325.1 Colwellia sp. MEBiC06753
CTAATTCTTGGATGCGGATTTGCTCTGGTGTTAAGGCGCTGGCTTTGGGGGTATAACCTTTTTGTTCTTTTCGGTATTGGCTTACCCAACGCTGAATTGATGACAATCCAACATTCATTGCTGCTGCCGCATCTTTGTGTTTATAACCGTGAATAATGACTAGCTCTGCACACTCACGTTTAAATTCTGCTGTTAATGTTTTCTTTGGCATTTTGACCTCGTTAGTTAATGTAATTTTACCTCTAACGAAGTCTC
>NZ_JBQMTM010000054.1:0-243 GCF_053470325.1 Colwellia sp. MEBiC06753
TCTAGGGCTTTTACAGTGTAAAATCAATAATATGCAAATGATGACCATGCCACAACGCCCGTCTTATAAGGGCAATCCGCACCTACGTGTACGACCGCACGTCGGGGTCATTGCGCTTGGCAATGCAGTAGGTAACTCTATCGTTAGTGGTTTAAGTAAGTCTCCACAACCATCAAAAGAAGACCTTGAGCGTCAAGCGAAGCTTGATGCGATGAGTCGTCAACTTGGCCAAGATGCAAGCAA
>NZ_JBQMTM010000055.1:0-222 GCF_053470325.1 Colwellia sp. MEBiC06753
CACCGACCACTCTCTTTATATATTCTTTTTATTTGTAAGCACAAACCAACTAGGTTTGGGTGCTATTTATAGCTAACGCGGTCGTAGGTTCAAATCCTACATCACCGACCACTCTCTTTATATATTCTTTTTATTTGTAAGCACAAACCAACTAGGTTTGGGTGCTATTTATAGCTAACGCGGTCGTAGGTTCAAATCCTACATCACCGACCACTCTCTTTA
>NZ_JBQMTM010000056.1:0-207 GCF_053470325.1 Colwellia sp. MEBiC06753
GGGGGGGGGGGGGGGGGGGGGGGGGGGGGGGGGGGGGGGGGGGGGGGGGGGGGGGGGGGGGGGGGGGGGGGGGGGGGGGGGGGGGGGGGGGGGGGGGGGGGGGGGGGGGGGGGGGGGGGGGGGGGGGGGGGGGGGGGGGGGGGGGGGGGGGGGGGGGGGGGGGGGGGGGGGGGGGGGGGGGGGGGGAGGGGGGGGGGGGGGGGGGGG